>QGUH01000392.1 GCA_003242355.1 Pseudomonadota bacterium | reverse complement strand
GTCCAGGCGTACGCCTTCTCGATGTTGATCGGGGTGGGCGTGGTCGGCTGGCTCCTGCTCGCGCCGCAAGCCGAGGCGCGAACCGCCGGCAACCCCGAGACCGGCGTCTACACGGTCAGCGCGGCGCCCGGACTCGGCTACAGCTACCGCTGGGACGAGAACGGCGACGGTCAGTGGGACTCGGAAGACTTCGGCAACAAGGCCGAGGTCAGCGTCAATCTCGACGTCGATCAGCGGCGCACGCTGCGGCTCGAGGTGAAGAACGCGTTCGGGCGCACCGCGACCACGGAGATCCCGCTCGAGCGTCCGAAACCCGATCACTCACGCGCCGGCCCCGTGCCGGTCACCCTCGAGGCCCTGCAGAATGACGCCGAGGGCGTGCTCCGCGCGTTGCCGCGCGCTCCGGGAGCACCGGCCCAAGGGCAGCCAGCACAGGGGGCGCATCCATGAGCCCGCTTTCCGCATTCTTCGACTTCGTGCCGTACGCGCTCGCGTTCGCGGTCGGCTACCTCGTTCCCCGGCGTGACTCCAAGCTCGAGCGAGCGACGCTCGGGTTCGTGGCGGCGCTCTGCCTGCTCGCGGTGCGCGCGCTCTGGCCCGATCCGGCGGCGACCGGGGATTTCGAGCCCGGCAGTGAGTGGAGCCCGCTGCTCACGCTGATCGTGTTCCTGCCGATCGTGGCGGGCGCGGCCGTGCTCTTCATGCCGCGGCAGTCTCCGGCCTTCATCAAGCGGTTCACCCTCGCCGCGATGGCGGTGGACTTCTTGATCTCCCTGGCGCTGCTCGAGGTGCCCTGGGAGCGCGGCTGGCAATTCCAGCACATCGCCGAGTGGATTCCGGCGTTCGGCATCCGCTACCACGTGGCCGTCGACGGCGTGAGCGCGTGGCTGGTGCTGCTCACGACGCTGACCACGCCGATCGCGGCCTACGTGTCCTTCGGGTCGATCAACACCCGCATCAAGGACCTCTGCTTCGCCTTCTTGATCCTGCAGGGAGGCATGCTCGGCGCGTTCGTCGCTCTCGATCTGTTCCTGTTCTTCGTGTTCTGGGAGCTGATGCTCGTGCCGATGATCGTGATCATCGGCGTTTGGGGCGGCGTCGAGCGCGTCAAGGCGGCCTACAAGTTCTTCCTGTTCACGATGGTGGGCAGCATGCTGATGCTCGCCTCCATCCTGTACCTGGTCTGGACGCACACGAAGGTCGCGGGCTACCCGAGCTTCGACTACCTCGCGCTCAGCCGTCTGGTTCTGCCGCCCACGGCCGCCTGGCTCTGCTTCCTCGGCTTCCTCGCGGCGTTCGCGATCAAGGTGCCGATGTTCCCCGTGCACACGTGGCTCCCGGACGCCCACGTGCAGGCGCCCACGGGTGGCTCGATCGTGCTGGCGGCCGTGTTGCTCAAGCTCGGCACGTACGGCTACCTGCGCTTCTGCATGGGCATGTTCGGCGGCCCGGCGTGGATCGCGGCGGCCACGCTCGCGGGGCTGGCGGTGTTCGCCATCATCTACGGCGCGCTCGTCGCCTGGAAGCAGGACGACGTGAAGCGCCTGGTGGCCTACTCGTCCGTCGCGCACATGGGCTTCGTGATGCTCGGCCTGTTCGCGGGGACGGACGCGGGCGTGCAGGGCAGCGTGCTGCAGATGCTGAACCACGGCATCTCCACGGGCGCGCTGTTCCTCCTGGTCGGCGTCATCTACGACCGCCGCCACACGCGGCTGGTGCGGGAGTTCGGCGGCCTCGCCAAGGTGATGCCGATCTACGCGGCCGTGTTCATCGTCGTCACGATGTCGAGCATCGGCTTGCCCGGCACCAACGGCTTCGTCGGCGAGTTCATGGTGATCATGGGCACGTTCGTCTCGTCGTCGCTCGGCGGAAACGCCAAGCTGCAAGCGGTGCTCGCCACGACGGGCGTGATCCTCGCGGCCGTGTACATGTTGAGCGTCGTGCAGAAGATGTTCTTCGGCCCGCTCGACAACCCGCAGAACAAGCGGCTCAAGGACATGAACGTCCGCGAAGTCGTCGCGGTGGCTCCGCTCGTCGGGCTGATTTTCGTGATTGGACTGTTCCCGAACCTGTTCCTGTCTCGGATGTCGGACGGCGTTCGCGCGGCCATCGATCGGTACGAGAACGGCGTCCGCGCCTTCCGCGAGGCGGATCCGGGCCGCACGCAAGCGTCGCTGATGCCGCGGCGCGGGGGCCCGCTCGAGCGCGGTTATCCGGAGCCGAAGGACGCAGCCAAAGATGAACGGAAGGCAGAGCAGGCCCTGAATCAGGAGGCCGCCCAATGAACGTTCTGCTCGTAGTCGCGCCCTTGCTGATCGTGGGCGGAGGGGCTCTGCTCCTCATGCTCGCCGAGGCGTTCGGCAAACCTCTGGCTGCCGAAGCGGCCGGTACGCCGGGCGTCGCCGTGATCGACGTCGGAGCCGGGCGTTCCGGCGAGCTCGCGCTCGGCGCAGCCGTCGCGCTGTTCGCGGGCGCCATTGCCTGCCTGGCGCTCTGGCTCGTCGGGCCGGAGAATCTGCCGGCTGCCGAAGCGGTTCGGCCGTACCTGGTGGTCGACCGCTTCGCGCTGTTCTTCGGGTTCACGCTCGCGCTCGGTGGAGGTCTGGCTTGCTTGCTCGCGGGCGGCTACCTGCCCGAGCACGGCCTCGACCGCTCCGAGTTCTTCCCGCTCGTCCTGTTCTCCACGCTGGGCGCGATGGCGCTCGCTGCCGCGGGCGACCTCGTGAGCGTGTTCGTCGCGCTCGAGACGATGTCGCTCGGCGTCTACTGCTTGATTGGTCTGCGTCGCGGCAACCTTCGGGCCAGCGAGGCAGCGCTCAAGTACTTCCTGCTCGGCGGGTTCGCGGCCGCGCTCATGCTGTTCGGCGGCGCGCTCACGTACGGTGCGACCGGGCACACCGACCTCGCCGGAATCGGCCAGGCGGTGGCGACCATCGGGCAGCCTGGCTCCACGGTGAGCCCGGTGCTCGTGCTCTTCGGTCTCGTGCTGATGCTGGCCGGGCTCGCCTTCAAGGTGAGCGCGGTGCCGTTCCACATGTGGACGCCCGATGCGTACGAGGGCGCGCCCACGCCGGCCACGAGCTACATGGCGGCGGCGGTGAAGACCGCGGCGTTCGCCCTGTTGTTGCGCGTGCTGCTCACGGCGTTCGGCGACGAGCGGCTCATGAGCTGGGGTGCCGGTTGGCCGCCCGTGCTCGCGTTGCTCGCCGTGGCGACGATGACGCTCGGCAACGTCGTCGCGGGGCGGCAAGAGTCCGTCAAGCGGATGCTCGCGTACTCGTCCGTGGCGCACGCGGGCTACGCGCTCGTCGGCGTGGTGTCGGCGGCGGGCTCGAGCAGCGCGGTGTCGAGCGTGCTCTTCTACATGCTGGCGTACACGGTCAGCGTGGCGGGCGCGTTCGGCGCGCTGATCCTGTGCGGTCGTCGCGGCGCCGAAGCCGTGAGCTACGAGGACCTCGCGGGCATCGGTCGGCGGCATCCGGCGGCGGCGCTCGCGTTCACGTTCTTCTTGCTCTCGCTGGCGGGCGTTCCGCCCACGGCCGGGTTCTTCGGCAAGCTGTACGTGTTCGGTGCGGCGATCGACGCGGAGCTCTACACGCTCGCGGTGATCGGTCTGCTCAACAGCGTGGTCGGCGCCTACTACTACCTGCGCGTCATCGTCTATATGTACATGCGCGAGCCAGCGCCGGGTGCGCCCATCGCGACGCCGATGCGCTCCGGCTACGTCGCGACCGCCCTCGTGCTGGCGGCGCTGTTCGTCCTCGGCATCGGCCTCCTTCCGGAGGCGTCGCTCCAGGCGGCATCGCTCGCGGGTCTGCGCACCGGGGGTTGATGCGCTCGCCACGCAGGAGCACGTCGCTGCTGGTCGCTGCGGGGCTCGCCGGCCTCGCGGTCGTGGGCGCGGGCTGCTCGCGCAAGAAGGAGGCAGGTTCGGGGGCGCCGGCGGCATCCGCGTCGGCGCTCACCGCCCCGGTCGCCTCGGGCATTCCCATTCCGCTCGAGGAAGTCGCGCGCGCCGTGAACCCGAAGAACGAGCCCGCGTACTCGGGACCCACGGCGACGGTGCGCGGCGTGGTGCGCATCACCGGGGATCCGCCCCACGAGCGGAGCGAGCTTCTCGAGCAGATCCCGAGTGACTGCGTGAAGGCGCGGGAGACGTACGGGCCTCTGTTTCGCAAGGGCCCGGCTGGAGAGCTCGCCGACGCGCTCGTCGCGGTGACGGAGTATCCGCACTACGTTCCCGAGAAGGAGCCGGTTCGCGTCGTGCCCGCGAGGGGCTGCGCCTGGGAGTCCCGGACGATCGCGCTCACGTTCGGGCAGCGCATCGAAATCGACGCGCGCGATCCGCGGCCGTACGTTCCCGAGCTCCTCGGCGGGCGCATGCCCGCACAGCTCGTCGCGCTGCCCGGCACGCGCAGCGCGCTGTACCCCAAGCAGCCCGGCCGTTATCTGCTGGTGGACAGTCTACGCCTGTTTTCGACTGCCGAGGTGCTCGTGCTCAAGTACGCGACGCACGACGTTACGGGCCTCGACGGTCGCTACGAGATTCGCGGAATCCCGGCGGGCCCCGTCAGGATCAACGCGTTTTCTCCGCAGACGGGGGCCACGACGGAGCGCAGGATCACGCTGGCGCCGGGGCAAACCCTCGACCTCGATCTCGAGCTCCGCTTCGACGCCGAGCAGTATCGGCGTGCGCTCGCCGGATCTTCCGAAGAGACCGCGGCTCCAGCGAGCAGCGCGGCAGCGGCGCCGGGCGGGTCCACGGGCACCGTGCCCCCGGCCTCCGCGAACGCCCCCGCGCCCCCGAAAACCCCTCCCGCCTCCCCGTCCTCGCCTCCGCCGCCGTTCGCGCCCCAAACAGGGCCCCCGGCGCGCGGGCACGGCC
>QGUH01000391.1 GCA_003242355.1 Pseudomonadota bacterium | reverse complement strand
GAAAGGGGAAGGGGGGCTAGGCGCGTGGGGGCGCTCGCGCCCCCCGCTCCTTCATGCGAAGGCGGCCTTGGCGGTTTTCGTCGCGCCCGGCGCGATGGCCTCGCTGACCCGCTTGCTCTGCGCGATGTCGATGACGGTCGTGAGCACCGGGTTTTGGTTCTGCTCGGCCGCTCGCGGATCGATGCGCAGAATGCGCGCTTCCGGTGCAGCGAGCGCCGCGGGGGCCCACAGAGCGAGGAGAACCCAGACCCAGATCCGGACGATGCGATGGTGCAGGGGGAAGAGCGGTCGCATGATTCTTGGAAGGTCGTTCGGTTCGGGGGAGCGGATCCCGGAGCTTCCGAGCGCCACCGCGATTCAGATGCCGACGGCCCGAGCCCGGAAGCGACGAGCCCGGGCATGGGCCGAAGGTCGAGAACCCTCATCCCCGGACACCAGCGCGCGCGCCGCCGGCCGCGAAACTGCGGGGTCCCTCGTTCTCGGTGTGGCGCGTCGAGCGCGCACGGTCATGGGCAGGAAGCTCCGAAGCCCCGAGCATCGCCGCTCTTTCCGGGAAGGGCAAGCAGAGGGTGATCCCCCGGGAAGGCTCTACACCCACACGTAACCCCGCGATGGGAGTGCTCGGAGGACGGGCTCCGAAGGAGCATCGAGCGCGCGTTTTCGTCTTCCTTCCGTTCGCCACCGTCGCCCCTGCCGGCGAGGCGCAGGGCGCGTTCGGCTCGTCAGCCAACATCGCCGGTTCGACGCGCAACGCACGCGCCCATCGTTTCGGTTCCGGCGTGCGGGGCGTGTGCGCGCGGGCTCTCGGACGCCGGCTCGTGCGTGTCGCGGCGGGGCCGTGTTATACGCCGGCCGCGATGAAAGTGGGCCTCATTGGACCCGTGCACCCGTTTCGCAGCGGTGAGGCGCAGTCGAACACGATGCTGTGCGAAAACCTCGCCGCCCGGCACGACGTGACGGCGTACTCGTTCAAGCGCCTGTACCCGAAAGCGCTGTTCCCGGGTCGGTCGCAGACCTACGATTCGCCGAAGGAGCTCGGCTTTCGCGCGTCGTTCGAGCTGGACTCGCTCGATCCGACCACCTGGCTGCGCACCGCGTATCGGATCCGCGACGCGAAGCTCGACGTGCTGCTCGTCACGTGGTGGACGATCTTCTTGGCCCCGCTCTACGTGGTGCTCCTGAACGCGGTGCGACGCACGACATCGACGCGTATCGGCATTCTGGCGCACAACGTGTACCCGCACGAGGACAGCGTCCTCAACAAGGTGCTCGCGCGCGCGGTGCTCCCGCTCGGCGACTACTACATCGTCTTCTCGTCGAAATCGCTGCACGAGCTCCGGCGGCTCTACCCAGACGCCGACGCCAGCGTGCTCATCGAAACCACGTACGACCGCCATTTCCGGCAAGAGCGCTCGGGCCAGGCAGCGGCGCGGAAGAAGCTCGGCATCGAGGAGCCCCACGTGGCGCTCTTCTTCGGTCTGGTTCGTCCCTACAAGGGCCTCAAGTATCTGATCGAGGCGATGCCCGCGGCGCTCCGTGCGGCGGACATTCGCTTCCTGGTGGTCGGGGAGTTCTGGGAGGATCGGCGCCTGTTCGAGCGGCGCGCCGAGGAGCTCGGTGTCCGACACAAGCTCACGATCGTCGATCGCTTCGTGCCCGACGAAGAGGCGGTGGATTACTTCGACGCGACGGACGTGTTCGTGCTGCCGTACGTGGGCGAAACGGGGTCGGCGGTCGTGCCCCTCGCGTACGGGTACGATCGCCCGGTGATCGTGTCGAACGTGCTCGGCCTGACGGACTTCGTGGACGACGGCGAGACGGGCTTCGTCGTTCCGCCCCAGAACCCCAGTGCTCTGGCCGACGCGCTGGTGCGCTTCTTCTCCAGCGCCGACAAGACCGAGTTCTTCCGCAAGGTCGCAGAAAAGCGACGGATTTTCGAGTGGACGCCTGAAAAAGAGGCGATCGTGTTGAACGGCCGCGTCGAGGAAACCCGTGAAGCGACACCAGTCTGAGCGCTCGCACGCGATCCTCGACATCCCTTCGCGTCTCGCGAAAGCACGAAAGGTCGCGGCGATCCTCTCCGACTTCACCGACCTGTCGACGAGCACGCTGCTCGACATCGGGGTGGGCGCCGGCGTCATCACCGCCGAGCTCGCGAAGCGCTGCCGCTCCGTGACCGGGGTCGACGTCGTCGACGAGCGCGTGATCGCGGAGGGGTACGACTTCCGCTTGGTCGAGGGCGAGGCGTTGCCGTTCGACGACGAGAGCTTCGACGTCGTGGTTTCCAACCACGTGGTGCCGCACGTGCGCGATCAGGAACGGCACGTCGCCGAGATCCATCGCGTGCTCCGGCGCGGCGGGCTCGCTTACGTGGCCGCGCCGAACCGGCTCTTCGACGGGAACTACCGCCTGCCGCTCCTTCCGGTGTTGCCGCGGCCGCTCGCGCGCCGGTACTTTCGTGTCGTCTACGGGCGCGAGTACGACGTGCAGCCGCTCGGGCCCATTGCCTTTCGCCGCCTGCTCGCCCGCTTTTCCGAGCGTCACGACGCGACTCGGCGAGTGCTCAGGGACCCGGAGCGCTACGGAGAGCCTTCGGTCTCGCGGCTCGCGCCGGTGTTCCGCGCGATTCCCGAGCCCGCGTTGGCCGCGCTCGGCTCCGTGATCCCCACGTTCATCTGCGTGGCGCGCAAGTGAGGCGCGGGCCGTCGCTCGAGGCGGCGGAGGAGCCAGGGCGCGGGCACGAAGAACGCGAGCTCGGCCGCGACGAGGACGATCCGCATCGCGACGAAGGTCGCGACCGCCACCGGGCCCCCGAGCGCCGGCGCGAACAGGGCGTAGAGGACGGCCTCGCGGACGCCGAGGCCGCCGGGAGCTCCGGGGACCACCACGCCCGCGATCCAACCCAACGCGAAGCCCGTGGTCATGGCGGGCAACGACGGAAGCTCGGCGACGCCCGCGGGGTTCCAGAGGGCGGCAAGCTGCGCGGCCGCCACCCCGTAGAGCCCGAACTGGATCGTCGTGAGCGCCGTCAGTATCGCGAGGGGGCCGAAGCCCGGCAGGCGCAGGCCCGAGGCGAGCAGGGTGCGTACGCGAGGGCTGCGCGCCGCAACGACGAGAAGGATCGCGAGGACGGCCACGCCGGCCACCGTGAGGGCGACGATGCGGGCCACCCCGTCGCGGAAGAAGGGCTCGACCGCCGCGCGCTGACCACCGAAAAAGACGCCGATGCCGCCGAGCACCGCCGCGATACCGATGGAGAACACGGTGTCTTGCGCGAGGACGACGGCCATGGCCTTCTTGGAGATGCCGAGCCGATCCCCGACCGCCACGCCGAAGGCGTATTGGAACACGTTTCCAGGCAAGTACTTGGCAACCTGCGAGTACGCGAACACGACCCCGAGGCGCGCCAAGGTGTCCCGATTCCGGGGCTCGAGGAGCACCCACCAGCAGCCGACGCCCGCGAGCGACACGAGCAGGCACGCGGCGAACGCCACGAGCACCCGGAGGTTCGTCTCGGCGCCGGCTTGCACCGGCTGAAGGGCGTCGACCTCGCTGCGCAGCTGGTGAACCAGAAAGCCGAGCGCCACGAGCATCGCGAGCTGCCCGAGCCGCCGCCGAATTCGGGCCGCACGCGAGCCGCGCCCGGCGGGCGTCGGCGCCGATCCGACGGGCGGATTCGACGACCCGGCGTCGACGTGCGCGGGACCGGGGAGCATGCGAGGCGCCATTATGAGCGACGGACCCAAGGTGGTCGAACGCGAGTCCTGGCTCCGGAACGCGTCCGGGCCGGAGGCCAGAACCGGAGCCCGCCGCATTCGGTCCGAGCTCGGACGGGCTCTATTGCGGGCCCGCGCGCCGAGGGCTAGTGTCGCGAGCGATCGAAGGAGCCAGCGTGCACGGCGTCGAGCTTTATCGGGCAGGAGACATGCTCCTCGCCGTCTTGGTGCGAGCGACCGCTTCGAGCGACGAGAAGTACAACTTTCTCACGCAGAGCACCGAGCCCCTGCAGCTCGGGGTCAACTTCTACAAGGCCGGCGAGACGATCGCGAACCACGCGCACCTGCCTCGCGAGATCCGCATCGACAAGGTTCAGGAGTTCATCGTGATCAGCGAGGGGCGGGTGCGGCTCACGCTGTACGACGAGCAGCGGCGGCAGGTTGCCCAGACCGAGATGGGCCGCGGGGACGTCGTGCTGCTCACGGGCGGCGGCCACGGCTTCGAAATCCTCGAAGATACGAAGATCGTCGAGGTGAAGCAGGGCCCCTACGACGGTCGCGTCAAGGACAAGGTTCTCTTCTAGGCGAAGGCGACGCTGCCGCCTCAGCGAGTAGGTGGCGTATGCCGGCCTGACGAGGAGGCGGCGCTGCCGCCCCAGCGAGCAGGCGGCGCGTGCCCAACGAGTAGCGACGCTGCCGCCCCAGCGAGTAGACGGCGTGTGCCGCCCCGACGAGGCCGCGCTCGAGCGACGAACGGGGGAAACGCGCCGAAGGATGCGGAAGACGGCGACGGGAAGCGGTCCCGCGTGGGAGGGCGCCGCCGACTTCACGCCGCTTCACCCGAGGCGCACCCTGGGGACATTCCTCCGAGAATGTTCTATGAAGCCGACGTATGAGCGCCGGCTTCATCCCGGTTTGTGAACCGCTCCTGCTCGGCAACGAGCTCGAGTACGTGACGCGCGCCGTCGCGAACGGCTGGATTTCCTCGGCCGGGAGCTTCGTCAAGGAGTTCGAGACGAAGTTCGCCGAGCACCTCGGCGTCGCCCACGCCGTGACGACCTCGAGCGGCACGGCCGCCCTGCACCTCGCGCTCGTCGCGCTCGGAATCGGACCCGGGGCCGGGGCAATCGTGCCAACGTTCCGCATGATCGCGTCGCAGGGGGGGGTTTCTTCAAG
>QGUH01000390.1 GCA_003242355.1 Pseudomonadota bacterium | reverse complement strand
CTCCGCCCGCCCGACCACGTTCTTCGCCTCACTCGAGTGGTGGACCAGCATCAAGAGCGCGCGGTAGCTCTGCTCCGCGCGTTCGAGATCGGAAGCGGCGTGGGAGAGCGCCCCGAGCGCCTCGAGCAGGCCCGGGTGACCGGGGTGTCGCTCGACGGCGGCGCGGAGCTCCGCGAGCGCCTCGTCCCGCCGCTCCGCGTTCGTCAGCACCTCGGCGAGCCGCAGCTGCACCTTCGCGCTCTCTTTGGGGCGCCGTCCGCCGAAATGACGGAGCTGCCCGCGCAGCACGCGCTCCGCGAGGTCGGAACGGTGGCGCCGTTCGAGATCGTCGGCGAGGGCGAGGGCGAAGCTCGGATCGTCCGAGTACAACGTGGGGTGCTCGCAGCAGAGCTCGGCGGCAGACTCGACGTCTCCGGCGAGCATGTACGCCGAGAGTGCGGCGCCGAGGTCGTGGGTGTGCGCCGTGTGGATCTCGGCGAGCCGGGTGAGCAGCGACGTCCGCGCGCGCCCGGATTCGGCCTCTTCGGCGATGAGCTCCGCGAGCTCGTGGAAGCGACCGCGGCTCTCGAGCAGGCGCGCCAACATTTCGAACGTCGCGGGGTCGCGCCCGTAGCGTTCGCGAACCCGCCGGCAGGTCTCGATCGCGCCGTCCGGATCGTCGAGCCGTTCCGCCTTCAGTCGGGCAACGGCGACCAGATCGGCGCGCGCCGACGGATGATCGGGGTCGAGCTCGGCGCGGCGCGTTAGCGCTTGGGCCAAGGTTTCGGGATCGTCGGCGCGCTCGAGCGCGCGGATCCATCCGTCGAGCAGCGTTCGATCCGTGGGATGCGCCTCGAGCAGGAGCGCATGGGCCCGTGCCGCACGCCGACCATCGTCGAGCTCTTCGACCGCCACGCGCGCCGCTTCCACGAGAGCCTCGCGACGGGCCTCGGGGTTCGGCTCGAGCTCGGCGATGCGCTCGAGGATCGTGCAGCGTTCGCGGGGTCGATCGCGTTCGGAGAACGAGCGCTCGAGCGCCCAGGCGGCTTGCAGGCGATGGGCGATCTCGCTGCACTCGTCGAGGCACCGCTGGTAAAGCTCGATGGCTCGCTCGGTGCGACCGAGCCCGAGCTCGATCCGCGCCGCGTCGGTCAGAAGCTCGAACAGCGTCTCGTCGTCGGCGGCACGCCCGGCGGCCCGCACCTCGATCTCGGCGAGCTCTCCGAGCCGGTCGAGCTCCACCGCGAGGTCGGCGAGGCGCGCGCGATGCTCGGCGTTCGCAGGATCGAGCTCGAGGAGCGCTCCCCGGCATTCGAAGCATCCGGCCCGATCGTCGAGCGCTTCGCGGAGCTCGGTGAGCTCCGTCAAGAGTTGGATGCGCTCGCGGCGCTCCGCCACCGTGGAAAGCTCGTCCGCGAGCACGCGCGCGGCGTCCGCGAGCCGCCCCAGGCGAACGTATTCGCGGCGCAGCAGACTCGCCGCCTGGCGCGCAACGCGTCGCTGCTCCTGGACGGCCTCGGGCGGGCTGTCGTCCGGAAGCTCGAACGCGAACACCCGCTCGAGCAACGCGAGGGCCACATCGCTCGCTTCCCCGGTCCCGACCAGAGGCTCGAGCACGGAGAGCGCGGCAGCGCCGTTGCCCACCTCGAGCCACAGGCCCGCGATGCGCTCGCGCAGGCGGAGCCGCTCTTGGCCCGAGAGCAGCTCGGCGCGGCGCGACAGGTGCTCGATCAACCGTTCGGGCTTGCCGTTGCGCTCGTAGAGGCGTTCGAGGGCGACGTCGACGCGCGCATCGTGGGGCCGCTCGGCGAAGTAGCGCTCCCAGTAACCGAGGGCGCGCTCCGCGTCGTCCGCGAGGTCGCGCGCGGCGATGGCCGCCTCGTCGAGCAGCGCGAGCCGCACGTCGGCGTCGGGCTCCGCCGCGATCCTGCGATCGTACAGCGGGAACAGAGTATCGAAGCGCCTTTCGATGCCGAGCGCGAGCTTGACGCGATCGAAGGCCCACCACGCGTCCGGGCAGACCTCGAGCACGCGCAGAAGGCCCGTCGTCAGCGCGCGGGGATCACCGAGCTCCTGATCGACGTAACGGGTCAGGCGCTCGCCGAGCCATCGAACGGCGTCGACCTTCGCCGTGCGTGCGAGGGCGCTTTCGTACGCCCGCACGGCGAGCTGCGGCTCGCCCCGCGCGTTCGCCGTCGACTCGACGGCATCCCACGGTTTCTCGTCGATGGGCAAGAAGCCGCCGCAGCGCTCGAGGAGCGAGAGCACCTCGGGAGCACTCTGCGCTTCGAGCTCGCGGAGCGCGTTCAGCCACGGGTCGACCTTGCCGGCGACGAGATCGCGGTGCGCGATCTCCGCCGCGAGCGCGGAGCGCGCACTACCGTCGCGGAGAGCGCGCGCCCGCTCGAGCAGCGCGCGATAGAGCGTCGCGGGATTGGCCGATCGCCGTTCGAGCGCGGTGCCGGCGGCGAGGGCGAGATCACGCGCCACCTCCGGTTCGACGCCCTCCTGTGCGAGCGCGTCGAGCACGGCATCGGCGATCTCCGCCGCGCTCAACGGTGTCGCGAGCAAGCGCTCGAGCCACTTGGGGGCGCCGCCCGGCCAATCGAGCGCCGTGCGCCGGAACATGCGCACCGGGATCTCGTGACGCAAAGGCTCGGGAAGTGGCTCCGCATCGTAAGAGGCGCCGAGTTGGACCCAGAGCGCAATCCGCTCGTCGATGTCGAGCACCTGTTCCGCTCGTTGCTCGAGATCGAGCAGCCGAGTGGCATGAGCCCCCGAGTGCGTTCCGCTCGTCGGGTCGGGCGGCGCAGCGTCCCCTTCGGCGGTTTCGGGCCGTGACGAAAGAGGCGACGGAATGGCCTCGCTCATCGCCCCTCCCGGCCGGGCTCGCGCGACTGCTCGCCTCCGCAAGCGATGCCGACCGGCAGGACTTTCGGGACAAGCGCGCTCTTCTCCATCGTGCGTTCCTTGCGACTCGCAGCATACCGATCGCCCTCGCCCCCCGCACGCGCAAAGACGCGAAATGAGGCGCGTAGCGCCGAGGAGTGACACGCATCGATGCGATGCGTGGGTTCACCTTCAAGAAATATTTACGGAATGAGCCGACTCGAGCGCTTGGCGCTGAGCGCGCGAGAGATTCTGAAACCGACCCTCGATGGTGAAGCGAGTTTCCGAGTCGTGCTCGACGCGCCGGCAACTCTTGACTTTCACTCTCGCGGATGCGCCCGCGATGCGCACCTCGAGGACCGAGCCGGGCGGGGACGCGAAATCCGCGTGCAAGGTCACGTGATCCCCTGAAAGCGTGACGAGCAGGGCGGAACGTCCGTTCACGAGCTCGAGCGGCACGCTCATCCCGCGCTCCTTCCTCGGCGCATCGCCGCGCGCGCCTCGCGGTCCGCCTCGCGGGTCTTGATCGCCTGACGTTTGTCGTGCTTTTTCTTGCCGCGCGCGACGGCGACCTCGAGCTTGGCGCGGTTGTTCTTGAAGTAGCACTTGGTCGCGATCAGCGTCATGCCGTCGCGCTCGCGCAGCCCGCGCAGCCGCTCGATCTGCTCGCGGCGCAAGAGGAGCTTGCGCGGGCGCTCGTCGTCGTGGCCGAACGCGGCGTGCTGGAGCCGCGGGATACGCATGTTCTTCACCCAGGCCTCGCCGCGCCGATCGATGTCGATCCAGGCGTCCGTCAGGTCGGCAGAGTGCATCCGCAGCGAGCGCACCTCGCTGCCCAGGAGCGAGAGCCCTGCTTCGAGCGTGTCCTCGATCTCGTAGTCGAAAAAGGCGCGGCGATTCTTCGAGACGAGCCCGTCGCCCGCCTGAACCGCACCCTTGCCGCGGGCCATGGCGGCCTCCACTATGGCGCGCGCCGGCGAGCGCGCAACTCCGAGCGGGGCTCCCGCCTACCACGCACGTCGCCGTGACGCTGCCGGGAGTCGGCGCGCAAACGTCGAGCCGGGTTTCCTCCTCCCGAAACGGCTAGGTCGTTCGCCGTAGGATTTCTCGGCCGAGGTCCTGGCCGGGCGTCCCGCACGCGGTAGTAAAGCGCCGGACGCGTGGACCGCGAGCGCGTCCGTTCGCGATGCTGCCCACCGAGCTACACGGGGCCTCGACCCACAACCTGAAGGACGTCTCGCTCTCCCTCCGACCCGGCGAGCTCGTCGTCGTCACCGGAGTCTCCGGCGCGGGCAAGAGCAGCCTCGCCATGGACACGCTGTACGCCGAGGGCCAGCGCCGGTTCGTGGAGAGCTTCAGTCCGTACGCGCGGCAGTTCCTCGAGCGGCTCGAGCGGCCACCGGTGCGCGCGCTCGAGCCGGTCCCCGCCGCGATCGCCGTGGATCGGCGAGCGCCGGTGAAGAGCTCGCGCTCCACCGTGGCCACCATGGCCGATCTCGAGCCGTACCTGGCCGCGCTCTTCGTGCGCGAGGCGCGGCCGGTGTGTCCCGAGCACGACGAAGAAGGCGTGCCGTTGGATGCGCGCGCGGCGGCGGAGCGCGTCGAGGCGCGGCTCGGCAGCGGACGCGCGCTGGTGACGTACCCGCTCGCGGTCGACGGGCCAGAACGCTATCTCGAGCTTCGCGATTCGCTTTCCCGGGACGGGATTCGCCGGCTCCTCGTTGGCGACGCCGTGCGTGACATCGACTCGGTGCCGCCCTCGGCCGCGCTCGAAGCCGGGGAGCGCTTGCGCGTGGTGCTCGATCGCGTGCGCGCCAACGACACGAGCCGACTCGCGCAGAGCATCGAGAGCGCCTGGGCGCGCAGCGACGGCACCGCCGTCGTGCAGGGCGATGCCGGCGACGGCACCGCTCTCGTCTTGCGCCGCGGTCTCGGTTGCCCGACGTGCGGTCGCGCGCTGCCCGAGCCGCGACCGGGGCTGTTCTCCTATGAGTCGCCCATCGGCGCCTGCCCGGCGTCCCCGGCTTTGGCGCA
>QGUH01000389.1 GCA_003242355.1 Pseudomonadota bacterium | reverse complement strand
CAGCAGCACGCGCTCCTGATCGTGCTATCCGGACCACATGCTGCTGATTCCGGATGCGACCACGGCGGTGATGGATCCCTTCACGAAGCATCCGACGCTGTCGCTCGTCTGCACGGTGCAGGACACGATTACGCGACAGAACTACTCGAGGGATCCCCGCTTCATCGCGCGCAAGGCGGAGGCGTACCTCAAGTCGACGGGCATCGCGGATACGGCCTACTTCGGTCCGGAAGCGGAGTTTTTCATTTTCGACGACGTGCGCTTCCACGTCGGCAAGAACGAGTCGTTCTACTCGATCGACTCCGTCGAAGCCGAGTGGAACACGGGGCGCGACGAGGGCCCGAACCTCGGGCACAAGGTCCGGCACAAGGAAGGCTACTTCCCCGTTCCACCGCAGGACACGCTCCAAGATCTGCGGACCGAGATCTGTCTCGAGATGCAGCGCGTGGGGATCGAGGTGGAGGTGAGTCACCACGAGGTCGCCACGGCGGGCCAGGGCGAGATCGACATGCGCTTCGACAGCATGGTGCGCATGGCCGACAAGCTCATGTGGTTCAAGTACATCGTGAAGAACGTCGCCCACCGCAACGGCAAGACGGCGACGTTCATGCCGAAGCCCCTGTTCGGCGAAACCGGCAACGGCAGCACTGTCACCAGTCGTTGTGGAAAGACGGCAAGCCGCTGTTCGCGGGCGACGGCTACGCGGGCTTGAGCGACTTGGCGCTCTACTACATCGGCGGGGTGCTCAAGCACGCGCCCGCGATCGCCGCGTTCACCAATCCGGCGACGAACAGCTATCGACGGCTCGTTCCAGGGTTCGAGGCTCCCGTCAACCTGGCGTACTCGAACCGCAACCGCTCGGCGGCGATTCGAATTTCTACCTATTCGCCGTCGCCCAAGGCGCGGCGCCTCGAGTTGCGCTTCCCCGATCCCTCGGCCAACCCCTACCTGGCGTTCACCGCCATGATGATGGCGGGCCTGGACGGCATCGAGAAGAAGATCCACCCCGGCGATCCGCTCGATAAGGACATCTATTCACTGTCTCCCGAGGAGCTGAAAGACGTCCCGCGGATGCCCGCGTCGCTCGAGCAGTCGCTCGATGCGCTCGAGCGCGATCACGAGTTTTTGCTGAAGGGCGACGTGTTCACCCGCGATCTCATCGAGATGTGGCTCGATTACAAGCGGGAGAGCGAGGTGCAGGCGATGCGGCTCCGTCCGAGTCCCTACGAGTTCTTCCTCTACTACGACATCTGATCCCGGAGCACCGGCATCGGTGTCCGATGTGGGGCGCGCGCCCACATCGGGCCAACGAAACCCCACGTACCAATCGGCCCGTGGGGTTTCGGCCATTTGCGGGGAGGGGGTGTCCCGTCGAAAAAACGTTTGGCGTTCGAGCCCGAGCCACGCCAAGGTAAACGGAATTCGATACTTGTCCGACGACGATTTTCTCGAATCGACGATGGAGGTCACGATCTCGCGTGACATGCGCGCCGTCATCAGCGGCGTCGCGCAGCAGCACGCGCTCCTGATCGTGCTATCCGGACCACGGCTCGGAACACGCAGCGTTCTCGGGGAGTCGCCCATCGAGATCGGCCGGAGCCCGGCGTGCCAGCTCATCCTGGACGCCGATTCGGTGAGCCGCCGTCACGCTCGGATCGAGTGGAACGGCTCGGAGCACCGCCTGATCGATCTCGGCTCCACCAACGGCACCTTCGTGAACGGCAAGCGGGTCACCGACCGCGTCCTCAAGGACGGTGACCGGGTCGGTATCGGCAAGCTGCAGCTCAAGTACGTGGCGGGCGGCAACATCGAGGGCATCTACCACGAGGAGATCCAGCGCATGATGCGCCTGGACCCGCTCACGGGCGCCGTGAACAAGCAGCAGTTCGAGGAGACGCTGCGGCAGGTGGTGAACAGTACGAGAAAGACGCCCAAGCCGATTTCGCTCATCGTTTTCGACTTGGACCACTTCAAGCGCATCAACGACCAGCACGGTCACCTCGCCGGCGACCGCGTGCTCAGCGACGTCGCGAAGATCGTCCGCCACGCCTCGCTTCCGGACCAGGTGTTCGGTCGAGTGGGCGGCGAGGAGTTCGCCGTGCTCTGGGACGGCAAGGAGCTCGACGTCGCGGTCGCCCACGCCGAGCACTTGCGCGCCAACATCGCGGCACACCCGTTCAACTACGAGGGCGTGATGCTGCCGGTGACGGTGAGCCTCGGTGTCGCCGAGCGCCCAGCGGGAAGCGACGAGGCGGTCGAGAGCCTGTACGAGCGCGCCGACGAGCGCCTCTACGCTGCCAAGTCCGCCGGGCGAAACCGCGTTTGTTGCTGAAACTGGACGCGCCCTGTCGCGTCGCCTGCGGCTCGGAGCGCGCGGCGCTCCGAGCACACACGCGGGCCGGATCGAGAGGGTAGGGCGGGCCCGGAAGGCGCCCGCCCTCGGACGTCACGCCAGAGCCGCGGCCGAGCGCTTCGACTTCGGGGTCGACTTCGCGGGCGCAGCCTTGCCACTCGCCGCCTTGCGCGCGCCGTTCGTGGTCTTGGCGCGCAGCGGGGTGCCGAGCAGGTCGTGGGCGATCTGCTCGGCGCGGTCGGTGCGCTCCCAGCTGAATTCGGAGCGGCCGAAATGCCCGTAGGCGGCCGTCGGGCGGTAGATGGGGCGTAGCAGGTCGAGCTCCTCGATCAGCGCCCGCGGGCGCATGTCGAAATGCTCCCTCACGTAGGCCGCGAGGCGCTCGTCCTCGACCTTGCCCGTGCCGAACGTGTTCACGTAGACGCCCATCGGCTCTGCGACGCCGATCGCGTACGCGACCTGAACCTCGCAGCGCGACGCCACGCCCGAAGCCACCACGTTCTTCGCGACGTACCGCGCGTAGTAGCAGGCGGAGCGATCGACCTTGGACGGATCCTTGCCGCTGAAGGCGCCGCCGCCGTGACGGCCCATGCCGCCGTACGTATCCACGATGATCTTGCGGCCGGTGAGGCCCGCATCCCCGAACGGGCCGCCGATGACGAAGCGGCCAGTGGGGTTGACGAAGTACTTGGTCTTCTTGTCGAGCAGGTTCGCCGGGAGTGCCTTCTTGATGACGAGCTCCATCACGGCTTCCTTGAGATCCTTGTACTTGATGTCGGGCGAGTGCTGGGTCGAGACGACGACGGTCTCGATGCGCTTGGGCTTGCCGTCCTCGTACTCGAGCGTCACCTGGCTCTTGCCGTCCGGCCGCAAGAAGTCCGCCTTCTTCGACTTGCGGACCTGCGTGAGGCGCTGCGTGAGCGCGTGCGCGTAGGTGATGGGGGCGGGCATCAGCTCGGGCGTCTCGTCGCAGGCGAAGCCGAACATGAGGCCCTGATCGCCGGCGCCCTGCTCCTTGAACAGGCCCTGTCCCTCGGTCACGCCCTGAGAGATGTCGGGAGACTGGGGCTCGATCGCGGTGAGCACGCCGCACGTCTCGGCGTCGAAGCCCATCGACGAATCGACGTAGCCGATCTCGCGGATCACCGAGCGGGCGATGCGCCCGAAATCGATCGAAGCCTTGCTCGTGATCTCGCCGGCGATGACGACGAACCCGGTCTTGCACAGCGTCTCGCAGGCCACGCGGCTCCACTTGTCGCCCGCGATCGCGGCGTCGACGACGGCGTCGGAAATGGCGTCGCAGATCTTGTCGGGGTGGCCTTCGGTTACGGATTCGGAAGTAAACAGGTAACGGCTCATCGCGCTTCTCGTGTCCTGGGGGCGGAAGGCCTCGCTCTCTTCGTGGGGCCGTGCCCGGGTCGGCGGCGGACACTAGCACGGACCTCGGGAGAACGGAGCAGTCGCCGTGTCGTACTGGAGTTTCGATGCCTTGCCGTCGGGCGCGTCAGGGGGGGCGCGTACCGGCTCGGACCGGCTCCGTGCGCCACACGGTGACCCGCACGATCGAATTGCCACGGACGAGGGTCAGTTTTACGGGGCTGCCGACCGATCCCGCGAGGGCGCGATGCACCGCCTCGGTGCTCAATTGGCGCACGTCCCTTCCGTCGATCAGCAGAATTTCGTCGCCCGGTTGCACTCCCGCCCGGGCCGCGCCGAGGCCCTCCGGCGCCTCGCGCACGTACAGGCGCCCATCGGGCGTTTGGGCCAGGATCGCGCCGATCGTGCCGCGTTTCGGGCTCGCCGCGAGAAACGAGAGCGGGCCAGTGCAGGCGACGAGCAGCGCCCCGAGCGCCAGCACGGAGAAGGCGCGGCCGATGAGGGTGGCGCGCGCGCGGGCGGCCCGCCTCACGAACGATAGCCCGCGTTCACGTCGAC
Source organism: Pseudomonadota bacterium (assembly GCA_003242355.1). Lineage (GTDB taxonomy): Bacteria > Myxococcota_A > Polyangia > Polyangiales > Polyangiaceae > PMG-095. The sequence continues at coordinate 619 of QGUH01000389.1, read as the reverse complement.
GTACCCGTGTCCGAGGTCGCTCGTGAGATAGCGGGCGCGGCCGGGCCCCGTGCCGAGCACGAGCTCGATCCGATACGTGGGCTCGCCGAGGATTTGCGTGGCGCGCTGCTCGGCTTCGAGCCCGACCGCGAGGCCGTCGCGCACGATCTCGACGTCGCCGACGCGGATGACGGCGCGCTCGGGGTCGAAAGGCACGCCGGCGCGCCCTGCGGCCGCGAGCAGCCGGCCCCAATTCATGTCTCGGCCGAAGAGGGCCGTCTTGACGAGGAGCGAGGTCGCGACCGTGCGCGCTACCTGCCGGGCCGCGTCTTCGGTGGCAAGGCCACTCACCCAGATCTCCGCGACGTGGGTGGCACCTTCGCCGTCGGCGATCATCGAGCGCGCGATCGCGTCGCACACCGAGACGAAGGCCGGCTCGAGCTCGCTGGCGGTGACGGAGACGCCCGAGTCCCCGGAAGCGAAGGCAAGCACGGTGTCGTTCGTGCTCGTATCCCCGTCGACCTGGCACGCATTGAACGTCGCGTCGCAGGCGCGAACGCGCGCGCCCCCGTTCGCGCCTGCGACGCGACGTGACATCCGTCACCGGTCGCAGGGATACGGGCTACAACGACAACCGTCT
>QGUH01000388.1 GCA_003242355.1 Pseudomonadota bacterium | reverse complement strand
CGGAACGCCCGAAGAGGCGAACGGCGGGGACGCGCCGTCCCCCGCCCCCACCGGCGGCTCGGCTCCGGAGGGCGGTTCGGCCAACGACGAAGCGCAAGGCGGCGCCGCAGGCCTCGGCGGCGAGGGTGGGCAAAGCGCGATGGCGGGTGCTGCCGGCGAGGGAGAGCCCCCGGAAGGCGGCTCGGCGGGAACGGCCGGCGCGGGAGGAACCGCAGGAGTGGCCGGGGGCGGAGGAACGGCCGAAAGCGCGAGCGGCTGCGCCACTCCCGGCCTCGTCGACGACATGGAAGACGGCGACGACGTGCTGTGCACCCACGAGGGCAGGAGCGGCACGTGGTTCACGGCGAACGACGGCTCGGTGAACGGCGTGCAAGAGCCGCCCCTGCTCGCGGTCGTTCGGCCCGTCGAAGCGTCGGACCGCGCGGAGAGCACGCGCGCGATGCGCACCACCGGAAGCGGCTTCTCCAACTGGGGCGCCGCGCTCGGCTTTCACCTGCGTTCGACGAACGGTGAGCCGTACGACGCGTCGGGCTACGGCGCGCTCACCTTCTACGCCAAGGGCAAGGTGAACGGGAAACTGCGGGTCGCGCTCCGCACGCGCGATCTCGCGCCGCCGGATCAAGGCGGCACGTGCCGCGAGAACAGCGGAACGTGCCTGCGTTATCACGGCGCCGACATCGCGCTCACGACCAACTGGCATCAGTACCGGATTCCGTTCGAAACCCTGGCGCGCGAGGGCAATGGCGGCCCGAGCTTCGATCCGAAGAGCGTGGTGGGCGTGGAGTTTCGCGTCCCGGTTCCGGCGGCGATTCAACCGTTCGAAGTGTGGGTGGACGACGTCGCGTTCGAGACGCGGGCGCCCTGAGCGCGAACGGGAGGGCTGCCCGTGAACGCCTACCGCGTGTTCGCGCAGGCAACGCCGGGCACGCTCGACCCGGCCGCCATCGTTCGGACCGCGACACGCTTCTTCGCGGCGGACGTGACCGTGCGGCGCTTTCGTCGGCCCGGGCCGGCGCTCGATGCCGGCGCGGAGCTCGAGGTGGAGGTCGCGAGCCGAGAGTCGGGCGCCCGGGGAATCGTGCACGTTCGCGCGCGCGCCGCGACGGTTGCGGACTGGGAAGCGGCACGCCGTGCGGAGGCGCGCGGGCGCAGCGCCGGCATGAGCCTGCTCGCCGAACGCTGCCCCGCCGTCTGGGAAATCACGGACGCGGAGGCCGAGCCGCGCGCAGCGCTGACGCTCGCGGGCGTGCTCGCCGCCGTGGGGCTCGGTCCGGTGCTACCTCCGGACGAGTCGGCGTTGTTCGGCGTGCGCGGCGCGCTCGAGCGGCTCGAACGATCGTCACCGTGACCGCAGCACGCGGTCGAGGGGGATGCGCGCGGCTTCGAGCGCGCGGCGCTGCAACTCGCAGAGCGTGCCGATTCCCTCGAGGGCGAGATCGATCATGCGATCCACCTCGGCTCGCGGAAGCGGCTCGGCCTCCGCGGTCCCCTGCACTTCGACGATGTCGCCGCGCGCCGTGGCCACGACGTTGAGATCGAAGCGCGCGGAGCTGTCCTCGAGGTAATTCAGATCGAGCGCGAGCTCTCCATCGACGTGGCCGACGCTCACCGCGGCCACTTGATCGTTGACGATGGGGCCTTTGAGCAACCCGCGCTCGGCGGGCGTCGCGGCGCCGCCCCCGCGCGCGACGCACCCCCCCGTCACGGCGGCGGTGCGCGTCCCGCCGTCTGCCGCGAGCCCGTCGCCGCCGAGCGCGGGCGGGGGCTCCCCGAGCCGATCGAGATCCACCGCGGCGCGCAGGGCGCGGCCGATGAGGCGCTGGATCTCGCGCGTCCGCCCGCTGAGCGGCCGTTCGCGCCCATCCCGATTTTCGCGGCGCTTGGGGTTTGCCCGCGGATGCATCTGGTACTCCGCCGTGAGCCACCCCTTGCCGCGGCCCACCAGAAACTCCGGCACCTTCTCGTCGACGGACACCGTACAGAGCACGACGGTGCCGCCCGCGCGGTAGAGCACCGAGCCTTCGGCGAGGCGCTGAAACCCGATTTCCATCTCGACGGGCCGGAGCGTGCGCGGGTCCCGGCCTCCCCGTTTCGACGCGGTCATCGGGGGCTCCTTAGCACGCGCTCCTGGTCGCGGTGCTACCTTCCGGCCGTTCCGTGGCCGCGCGTGACGTCCTCAAGCTGTCGGAGACGTTCTCGAGCCTTCAAGGAGAAGGCCGGAGCACGGGTGTGCCCGCCTTCTTCGTGCGGCTCGCGCTCTGCAATCTGCGCTGCGACTTCTGTGACACGCGATACACCTGGGATTTCACGCGCTTCGACTACGCACGCGAGGTGCGCACCGTGCCGGTCGAAACGGTGGCGAACGCCATCGCTGCCGCGCCCGAGCGGCGCGTGATCGTCACGGGGGGCGAGCCCCTGCTCCAGCGCGCAGCGCTCGAAGCCATGCTCGAGCGCGTTCCCGAGGACGTCGTCGTGGAGGTGGAGACGAACGGCACCCTCGAGCCCGGGGAAACCCTCGCGCGGCGCGTCGCGCAGTGGAACGTGTCCCCGAAGCTCGCGTGCGCGGGCGATCCCGAGCACAAGCGCATTCGTCGCGCTGCGCTGCTCGCGCTGCGCGACACCGGACGCGCCGATCTCAAGCTCGTCGTGCGCAACCGGGACGACGTCGCCGAAGCGCTCGCGCTCGCCACCGCGCTCGAGTGGCCGCGCGATCGCGTCTGGCTCATGCCCGAGGCGGCGAGCCGCGCCGAGCACGAGCTGCGCGCACCGGACGTGGCCGCGGCGTGCACCCAGCACGGCGTGCGTTTTTCGCCGCGCCTGCACGTGCTGCTCTGGGGCGGCGAGCGCGGACGCTGACCCTGCGCGCAGCGGCGAGCGCGCACGCCGCGTGGAGCCGCGAGCGCAGACGCGCACGTCCCACGGAGCTGCCTGGATTGGAACGCTCGAAGAGCCCGCCCCGCGCTCAGCCGTCGTGGACGACGGTCACCGCGTAGCGACGCCGCTCGCTCGCGACCTCGACCTCGAAGAAGAGCACGTCTTCGCGTTCACCCGAAACGGTCGGCTCGAAATCGATGCGCAGCGGCGCGCTCTCCCCCGCCTCGAGCGTGAGCGGCAGCTCCTCGCCGAAGGAGAAATCCGAGAGACCGAGGCGTGCCCGCGGCGTGCCGATCAGCGCTGGGTCCGCGCACCCGTTGCGAACGGTGAGCGCCGTCGTGCCCGGTGCGACGACGAGCACCGCGCCCGGGTCGAGCTCGATGCACCCATGGCGCTCGACGAGCGCGAGGTCGTTTTCGCGGATCCCGACGTCGAGCGGCTCGCCCCGTGTCGTTCCGAGTCGCGGGATCAACCGCACTTCGTTGCCGACCGCCGCGTTCGCGGTGATCCCGAACGCGCCGTCCGCGCCCGCCGTGACCGACACGGGCGCGCTCGTGTCGTCGAGGTTCGTCGCCTGCACGACGGCGCCCGGGGTCACGGCACCCGGCTGGCCGAAGAGCGGCGTTCCACCCATCACCGTGATCCCGGCCGTATCGACGTCGATGCGGTCGGGCCTGAGCGCCGGCGGCTCGGGCAGCGGCGTTGCGCCCTGCGGGGCGCACCCCAGCGCCGTCGCCAAGGCGACCAGGGCGAGCCCGCGCTGCCGGAGGAACGACACGACGGCGATCAACCTGCCATGAGAACGGGCGGAGCCCGCGACGCGGCGGATCGGAAAAGCGCCGCGGGCATCCGCCGCCGCTCCCACCTGCACGGGCGGTGCCAAGTCGCGGATTTTCCGAGAATTCCGACCAATCACGGCCGCCCTGAGTGTTCCATTTCGTTCCACTCTGGACCAAAGATGGCGCGCTGGTACAGTCGGCGCGTGCCACTCCTTCCGGGCGACGAGCTCGCCGGCCGGTACCGCATCGTCAGCTCCCTGGGAGCCGGGGGAGCCGCGAGCGTGTTCGTCGTCGAGGACGTGCGCGCGGGCACCGAACGCGTCCTCAAACAGCTGAGGCTGCCCGATCCCGAGCTCGTCGCGAGCTTCCGCGCCGAGTTCGCGCTGCTCTCGACCCTCGCGCACCCCTCGGTGACCCACGTGCTCGACTTCGGGTCCGCGCGCGTTCGCGGAGAGCTCCTCCACTTCTACACCGCGGAACGCATCGAGGGGCGGACGCTCGCGGAGCACGCGCGCACGCGTCGCGATCGCGCCGTGCTCGAGCCGGTGCTCGATGCGCTCGAAGGGCTCACGGCGCTGCACGAGCTCGGCGTGCGCCACGGCGATTTCACGCTGGAGAACGTCCTGGTTCGCGACGACGGCCGCGGAGTGCTCATCGACTTCGGCTGCGCGCGCCCGTTCCACGAATCCACGGGAACCCTCGCGGGAACTCCCGGCTATCTCGCGCCCGAGCTGCTCGCGAAGGGCGGCGGCGACGCCCGCGCGGATCTCTACGCGGTCGGCTGCGTGCTCGAACGGCTCGTGCGGCTCGGCGCGCTGCGCGCAGAGCCGCGGCTTCGAACGCTCATCGCGCGCCTTTTGGCGGAGCATCCTCGGGATCGCCCCGCTACCGTCGACGATGTCCTCCAAGCGCTCGGGCGCGAACGGCCCCGCACCGTCGCCGGGTGGGTGGCGCCGCCGCGCATGGTAGGACGCGAGGCGGAGGTCGCTGCCTTTTCCCGCTGGCTCCACGCGTTCACCGCCGGCGAGCCCGGGTCGCGCGTCTTCGCGCTCGAGGGTGTTTCGGGAGCCGGCGTGTCGCGGCTGTTCCGCGAAATGGTCGGGCGCGCCGAGCTCGCGACCACCGTGCTCCGGGCGAGCGCGAGCGAGCCCGAGCCCGGCGGCTCCGCACCACCGTAGCGGGCCAAGGAATACACCTGTGCAAGTTTGGGAGGGGGCGGGGAACTAAGAAAAAAAAGAGTACCAAATAATGATCTATACG
>QGUH01000387.1 GCA_003242355.1 Pseudomonadota bacterium | reverse complement strand
CTCGTGGGATCGCCGTGGACCGACGAGGCGCTGTCGCGGCTCGATGCGCTCTATCGGCAAGCGGGCGATCAGCTCGGCCTGTCCGACGTGCTCGCGTTCCGGGCGGAGCGCACGCGCGATCCCGTCGAGGCGCGCGAGCTCGCGGTCAAGGCGCTCGAGCTGCGAACGGCGGGCGCGCGGGACTCCGAGGCGTCGATCGCGGCGTACCAGAGCTTCGCCGAGCGCTTCGGGCCGTCGCGCGAGCTGCATGCGCGGCTCTTGCCGTTGCTCGAGCAAACGGGGCGCTTCGCCGAGGTCGCCGACGTGCTGCTCCGGGAGATCGAGCTCGTTCAGCCGAGCGAGCGCGGGCCGCTCTGGGCGCGGCTCGGGCAAGTGCGCCTGTCGCGTCTGTCGGATGCGCGGGGCGCGCTCGAGGCGTTCTCCCGCGCCTTCTCCATCGATTCTTCGGATCGAACGGCGCGTGCCGGGCTCGAGCGGTTGCTCGCCATCGAGTCCACGCGCATCGCCGCGGCCGACCTGCTCGAGCCCGTGTACCGTTCTTCGGGTACGCCGGCCGAGCTGCTCAAGGTGCTCGAGGCGCGCGCCGAAGGGGAGAGCACGGTCGAGGGACGCCTCACCGCGCGCGACGAGGTGATTTATCTCGCCGAGAACGAGCTCGGCGATCCCGATCGCGCGCTCGAGCACGCGGTGCGCGCCTTGCGCGACGCGCTCGAGAACGATCCGTCCGCGGCGCCCGACTGGTCGGTGGTGGTGCTCCGACTCGCTCCCTCGTGCACGAGCCCCGCGCGCCGGGCGGAGCTTCTGCTCTGGGCCGCGGGATCGCTCGACGTGGTGTCGCAAGAATCGTTCGAGCTCGCTCGCGCCGCCGGCGACGCCGCCGTGGCGGCGGGTGACATCGAGCGGGGGATCGAAGTGTACCGCCGCGCGCTGCTGTTCGATCCCAGCTCGCGCGAGCTCGTGCAGCGCATCGACGAGCTCCTCGCGCAAATGGGAGCTCCGGAGGAGCGCCTCTCCCTGTACGCCGCGGCGCTCGCGCGGGAATCGGATCCGGCGCGTCGGCGCGAGCTGTTGCACGCGCTGGCCCGGCTGCAACGGGTCGAGCTCGGCGATCGGGCCGGAGCGACCGCGACGCTGCGCACGGCCGTGAGCGAGGACCCCCGCGATTTCGCGGCGCACGAAGCGCTCGTGCAGGTGCTCGGCGAAGCGGGCGACTTTGCCGCCGTGCGCGCGGAGCTCGAGCGCGTCTTGCCGCTCGTCGACGCCGAGCGCCGGCCGGCGGTGCTCGAAGAGCTGGCCCGCGCGACGGAGCGAGCGGGAGATGCGGCGGGCGCGCTCGCGTACTACCGCGAGCTGCTCGCCACGGTGGAGCCGGAAGACGCCGTGCTCACGAAGATCGAGGAGCTCGCTCTTTCGGCTTCCGACGTGGTCACGCTCGAGACGGTGCTCGATCGACGGCTCGGCACCGCGCTCGAGCCGGCGCGCCGTGCGGAGCTGCTGGAGCGTCGCGGGGACCTCGCGCAGAAGGGGCGTGACGACGTGACGCTCGCTGCGCGGCTGTGGTTCGAGGCGGCGCGGCTGTACGAAGGCACGCTCGGCGACGGTGCTTCGGCGGTTCGCTTGTACTCGCGCGTGCTCGAGGCCGACGCGACGCACACCGAGGCCGCCGAGCGGCTCGTCGAGCTCTGCGCGGAAATCGGCGACTTCGAAAAGCTCCGCGCCGCGTTCGACCTGCTCGTCGCGAGCGGAGGCGAACGCGAGGTCGCGGGCACGCTGCTCAAGATCGAGAACCGAGCGCGCGAGAGCGGCCAGGGGGAGCTGTTCGCTGCGCTCGCCGACGTGGCGCTCGCCCGGGTGACCGAAGCCGCTCGCCGGCGCTCCCTGTTGCTCGCCAAGGCGCGGGCGCTCGGCGCGGTGCCCGAAGCCGCGGATACGGCGAGCGCGCTGTTCCGCACGCTCGTCGGAGAGCCGTCGAGCGAGCTCTTCGCGGCTGCCGCCGAAGCGTTCGCCGACTTTCTGCGGCGTGCTCCCCGCACGGCGGCGCGGATCGACGATCTGCGATGGCTGTTCGCGGTGCGCGCCGAGCGCGCGGCCGACCCCGGGAGCGTTCTTCTCGAATGGGCCCGCGCCGAGGAGAACGAGCTCGGCGACGCGGCGGCCGCGATGGCGCTCTACGAGCGCGTGGTCGCCCAGGACCCGGAGCAAGTAGAGGCGTGGACGGAGCTCGCGCGGCTGCAAGCGGCAGCGGGCGACGCGCAAGGCGCGTTCGCTTCGCTCGACGCGCTTTCGGCGCGTCTCGATCCCGAAGCGCGGTTGCCCGTCGAGGTCACGAAGGCGACCCTGCTGATGGACGAGCTCGGTCGCCCGGGCGAGGCGCTCGACCTGGTTCGGCCGATTTTGGCGCAGAACCCGAGCGACGTTTCGGCGCTGCGCATCGTGCATCGCGCGCTCTCGGTGCCGAGCACGCGAAGGGATGCGGCGGAGCTGCTCGAAAACGCGGCAGAGGCCGCCGACGACGCCGAGCAGCGGGTCGCCGTGATCGAAGCGCTGCTCGCGGTCAGCGCCGACGATCCGGAGCTTTCTGCCGCGCGCGGGCGCTGGCTCGCGCAGCTCATCGAAAGCAAGGAGAACGAGCCGGAAGAAGCGCTCCGCATCGCGCTGCGCGGCGCCGAAGCCGCTCCTGGCGAGGAAGAGCTCTGGAGCTTCGCGGAGCAGATGGCGCGTCGGCTCGAGCGGCCCGAGCCGGTCGCCGAGGCCTATGCGCGAGCGCTCGCGCGCGGTCCGGAGCCGAGCGTCGCCGAACGGCTCGGCCGGCGCATGGTCGAGTTCCACGAGGAGTGGTTCGACGAGCCGGAAGAGGTGATCGCGCTGCTCGAGCGCGTGCTCGCGCTCTGCCCCGACGCCACGTGGGCGTTCGAGCGCCTCAAGCTCGCCTTCAACGCCGCCGGGCGCTGGCAGGAGCTGTTCGCGCTCTACGACCGCCGGCTGGCGCTGCCGCTCGAGCGCGCCGAGCGGCTCGAGATTCTGCGCGAGGCCTCGATGGCCGCGCGCGATTTCGCCGGCGACCCCGAGCGCGCGATTCACTACTTCGAAGCGCTCCATCGCGAGGCGAAGAACGACGGCCGCGTGGAGGCGTCGCTCGAACGCCTCTACGAGCGCCACGGCAAGAAGCGGCCGCTCATCGACCTGCTCTCGGCGCGACTCGAACGGCTCGACAAAGCGGAGCGCTCGGCGCTTCGGGTGCGCATCGCGGAGCTCTGGCTCGAGCTCGGCGAGCCGGAGCCGGCCCTGGCGCTGGGCGAAGCGTTGCTCGACGAGAACGAGCGCGTCGAAGACGCGGTGCGCGTGCTCGAACGCATCCTCGAGCTGCCGCGCGCTCGCGACGCGGCCGAGGACGGTGGTCCGAGCGCGCTTCGGCGCGCGACGGCGCACCTCGAGCGCCATTACGAATCCGTCGGGCAGGTCGTGGATTTGGTCCGTGTGCTCGGCATCCAGCACTCCGTCGCGGAGTCGCGGGAAGAGCGGCGTGAGTTGCTCGAGCGCATCGTCAACCTCCGGCTGCGGGACCTCGACGACACGGAAGGTGCGTTCGACGCGGTCTCGGAGCTCGTTCTGCTCGATCCCGGAAACCTGACGTACCGGAAGCAGCTCGGCGAGCTGTCGCGGCGGATCGGCGCCGACGCGCGTCGCGTGGAGGTGTTGATCGCGGCGCAGGACGCGGAGGTCCCCGTCGACGTGCGCGCGGCTCTGCTCAACGAAGCCGCCCAGGTTCGCCGCTATTCGCTCGCCGAAGCGGAGGGCGCGAGCGCGCTCTATCGGAAGGTGCTCGGCCTGGCCGAGGCGCCGCCGCCAGCGCAGCTCGAAGCGGCGCGGGCACTGTCCGAGCTCCTCCGTGCGGGCGGCGCGGCGGAAGAGCGCGTGAACGTGCTCGAGCGGCTCGCCGATCTCGAAACCGACGCTGCGGCACGGCGCGCGGCGCTCGGCGAAGCGGCGGAGCTCGCGTTCGAGGCGCTCGGCGACGCGCCGCGGGCGATTGCGGCGTACCGGCTGCGGCTCGCCGACGACGCGAAGGATCTCGAGGCCATGGATGGCCTCTGCCGGGCGCTCGAGGCGATCGCACGCTGGGACGAGCTCATCGAGGCGCTTGAGGCGCGCGCGGCGATCGTTCCCGAGGCGGACGCGCGGCGTGATCGCGTGCGCATCGCGCGGCTGCACGCCGACGTGAAGGAAGACCGAGCGGCGGCCATCGTCGCGTTCCGCCGCGTCGCGGAGCTCTACGGGAGCGATCGCGAGACGTTCACGGCGCTGTCCGATCTGCTCGCTCAGGAACGGCGCTGGGACGAGCTCGCCGAGCTGCTCGCCGAGGAGATCGAGCGCGAAACGGAGCGGGAGCGGCAGCGGCACCTCGAGCTCGAGCTCGGTGCGCTCCACGAGCAGCGCACTGGCAAGCGGCTCGCGGCGCTCGAGGCGTACGTCGCCGGTGAGGATTGGCAGAGCGCGATTCGTGTCGCGGGCGCCGCCCACACCGACGGCGAGACGGGACGGCGCGTGTGCGCGCGGCTGCTCGAGCTTTCGACGTCCGTGTGGCTCGGCTCCAAGGCGGGCCCCGAGACGGAGCCCGCGCGCGCGGCAGACTGGGCGATCACGGAGCTCGGCGCGCGGCTGCTCGAAGACGGACGGTACGCCGACGTGGTCGAGCGCCTGCTCGCGGGCAGCGAGCTGCCGTTCCCCGAGCGGCGCCGGCGCGAGCTCCGACGCGAGGCCGCTTGCTTGACGGCGGATCGGCTCGGCGACGCCGAGCGCGCCATCGAGCTGTTCCAGGCGCTGCTCGCGGAAGATCCGGCGGACGAGGTCGCGCGGGGCAGCGTGACGCGGCTCGCGCTCCTGCTCGAAGAACAAGAGCGGGTCGAGGAGCTCGTG
>QGUH01000386.1 GCA_003242355.1 Pseudomonadota bacterium | reverse complement strand
CGCGCAGCCCGGTGACAGGGTCGCGCGCACGGCGAGCTCGCTCGGCGCGAAGACGAGCGCGACGGTGAGCGATCCCGCCGCGCCGAACAACGCGCCCGAAATGCGCGGCGACAGTGGCCGCGTGCGCGCGACGGTCCCGGCCGGCGCGGCGCGCTCCGCCTCGTCAACGCCGACTCCGGGATGGCCCGTCACGCGAAGAATCTCACTTCCTGCTCGACGACGGTCTCGCCCGGCTCGCCGCGTTCGGCCTGGCGCAACAGTCGCCAGACGTGAGGGCCCAACAAGTCGAGGCGCGTGGACATGTACTGCTCCCCCCCGAAGCGAAGCACGTTCTCGGTCTGCGCGCGGAGCATCCGCTGGTCTTGGGCGAAGATGCGCAGCGCCACGCGCTCGAGAACCGGGCGCAACACGAGGGCCGGGATTCGCGTGCGAAACGCCGCAACCGCGGTGAGCCTCGTGACGAAATCACTCACCGGAGTGCACAGGGCCGTAACGACGAAGTGAGCCTCGGGGCCCATCCGGTACTCGACCTGTGCGATCGACGGCAGAAAGAAGCGATCCCAGTGCTCGACTTCGCCCCCGCTGGGCGAAAGCAGCCGTCCCACGAGCCCCTTCGGCCGCGGCTCGCCCACGTACTCGGCCTCGACGGACACCGGCGTCCGCCGCACGCGTGCCCGCACTTCGTGCCGCTCGACGCCGCGAAACAAGCCCCGGTGCAGAAATGCCGTGTGCGGGACGTCGAGCGCGTTCTCGATCGTCGCGTGGAGCGTGCCGGGGGCCTCCACCTCGCGGACCACCACCGCATGACCCTCGTCCTCGAGCTCCCGGACGCCTACGTGGAACGGCGGCCGCTCGGGCTCCTCGCCGAACGCCGGGCACACCCAGACGAGCCCTTCCTGCTCGCGCACGGCCGCGCTCGGGCAAGGGCGGTCGCGCTCGGCCTCGGCGTCCGACTCGAGGCCGGGCACCAACCGACAGCGGCCCGAGCCGTCGTACTGCCAGCCGTGATAGGCGCACTCGAGGTGCCCCTCGAACGTCACCCGCCCGAGCGACAGGGGCACGTTTCGGTGCGGGCACCGGTCGAGCAACGCGCGCGCCCGCCCTTCCCCATCGCGAAACAGGACGAGGGGCACGCCGAGCACGGTGCGCGCGAGCGGCCGCTTGCCGAGCGCTTCCGCACGACACGCGACGTACCACTCGCGCGTGAGGCGCGCGATCGACAGATGCCCTTTGGTAGGCGGTGGTGCGAGAACCGGGAGCATCGCGTGCGGTCCCATCATTCACCCGTGCCACGACGGTGTCGAGCGCTCGGGCGCACGCTTGCGAAAGCCGCGCCCGACCCGCATAGTCCGAAAGCGGCGCGGTTTCGCGCCCACCGTGACCCGAAGCTCGAGGAGGCCTGGGTGATCGACAAGAATACCGCTAGCTTCATGCGTTCTTTGTGCATGGGGCAAATCGAGGAGGACATCATTCTTCCGTTCCCGGAGCTCTCGAGCGCCGAGAAGGAGACGCTCCACGGCGTCATCGGCTCGCTCGGGCAGCTCCTCGGCTCGCGTGAGGCGGATTTTCGCAAGTGGGACCGGCAGGGGGAGCTCCCCGCCGAGTTCGTGGACGAGCTGCGGCAGTTCGGCGTGTTCGGCCTGGTCGTCCCCGAAGAGTTCGGCGGGATGGGCTTCGGCAACACCGCGTACTCGCGCACGCTGCAAGAGGTGGCGCGGTACGACGCGTCGGTGGCGGTGACCATCGGCGCGCACAACTCGATCGGCATGCGCGGCCTGCTCCTCTTCGGAACCGAGGAGCAACGGCGTCGCTACTACCCGAAGCTCGCGACGGGCGAGATGATCGCGGCGTTCTGCCTGACGGAGCCGGGCAGCGGCTCGGACGCGGCGTCGATCAAGACCACGGCGGTGCGCGACGGCGACGCGTGGGTCCTGAACGGCACCAAGATCTGGATCACGAACGGAGGCATCGCCGACTTCTTCACGGTGTTCGCGAAGACCGGCAAGGCGGAGGAGCGCGGCCAGCTCAGCGCGTTCATCGTGACGCGGGACATGCCGGGCGTGTCCACGGGCCCTCACGAAGACAAGATGGGCATCCGCGCGAGCTCCACGACGACGGTGACGTTCGACAACGTCCGCGTCCCCGCGGAAAACCTGCTCGGAGAAGAGGGCAAGGGCTTCAAGATCGCGATGATGATCTTGAACTCCGGCCGAACCGGCCTCGGTGGCGGCGCGGTCGGAGGCATGAAGCGCCTGATCCAGCTCGCCTCGCAGCAGGCGAAGAACCGCGTTCAGTTCGGCAAACCCATCTCCCAGTTCGGCCTCATCAAGCAGAAGGTGGGGCAGATGGTGGTCGACTGCTACGCGACCGAGGCAGCGGTGACCATGGTCGCCGGGCTCATCGACCAGGGCTACAAGGACTATGCCGTCGAAGCCGCGATCAGCAAGGTTTTCGGCAGCGAGGCCCTCTACCGCACCGCGGACGAGGCCCTGCAAATCGCGGGCGGCAACGGGTACATGACCGAGTACCCGTACGAGCGCATCGTGCGGGACAGCCGCATCAACCGCATCTTCGAGGGCACCAACGAGATCCTGCGGCTGTTCATCGCCCTCACCGCGATGAACGACGTGGGCCAGAACCTGCGCGAGATCGCCAAATCGCTCGAAGGCGTGTTCAACGATCCGATCAAGGGGTTCGGCGTGCTCAGCGAATACGCGCTGCGCCGCGTGTCGATGGCGACGGGCATCCGCCGCGAGGGCACGAGCTTCACGCGCCTGCACCCGGCGCTCGCGCGCCCGGCCTCGCTGTTCGAGGACGCGACGCGCGAGCTCGCATCGGCCGCCGATCGCATCCTGCGCAAGCACGGCCGGAACATCATCGAGAAGCAGTTCGCGACGCGCAGGCTCGGCGACATCATGATCGATCTGTTCGTGCTCGCCTGCGTGCTGTCGCGGGTGGACGCCTCCATCCGCAAGAAGGGCGTGGAGAAGGCGGCGCACGAGATCGAGATTCTGCAGACGTTCGCCGGTCAGGCGCGGCGCCGCGTGCGAATCAACGTGAGCGAGATCGACGACAACGAGGACGAGCAGATCAAGGCGCTCGCCGATCATGCATTCGAGATCGAAGGGTTCGCCTGGGACACCATCTGATCGCCACGACGCCCGCGGACGAGCTTCAGCATCTGCTCAAATACCAAACCGGCCCCGCCACGAACGAGAGCGCGTCCTCGCTGAAGGCGGGGGCGCGCCGCTCGAAAACCGCGTGACCGACGAGATTTGCCGCCCACCCCGCCGCGAAGGCGCCGAGTGAAGTGAGCCACACGCTCGGGCGTCGCCGAGGGCTCGAGAGGAAGAGCCCGCCCACGCCACCGAGAATGAGCGGGATGCCGATCTGGTGCAGCAGGCGATTGGTCGGGTTCTCGTGCGTCTCCCGGTAGAAGCGCAGCGCCTCCGCCCACCGTTCGCGCATTCCGCCCCGGAACTCGGGATGCCGCCTGCGCCAGTCGCGCTCGATGAGCCGCGCGCCCGCGGCAAACACGGCCACGCCGGGCCCCTTGAGCCCGACCGCGAGCCCGGCCATGCCGAGCCCCGCGAGCACCACGCCACGTTTCGCTTCACTCCATCCGCTCATGCATCGCCTCCGGCTCGAGGGTACTCTGACCCCGCGTCGGCGGCAGCACCCACGGGTGACCGCGCGGAACGCCCCGGCGCCGGCCGCCTGGCACGAGCTTCGCAGAACTCCGGAAGGACGGCATGCGGCAGAACGCCATTTTCCGCAAGGCCCACACGGCCTTCTCCCTGACCCGCGAGGCCGTCGAGGAGTTTTCCAGGGATCGCGCCGACCTTTTGGCGGCCGCCCTCGCGTTCTTCACGCTGCTCTCCATCGCGCCGCTCATCATCATCGCGGTCGCGATCGCGGGAGCCATTCTGGGAGCGGGACAGGCGCGCCAGGAAGTCCGCCGACTGCTCACGGACACCATGGGAGCCGGCCCCGCGGCGTCCATCGACTCGTGGGTGGAGCAAGCATCGCATTCCGGCGGTGTCGCCTCTTTGGTCGGGTTCTTGCTGCTCCTTCTCGGCGCGTCGCGGCTCGTCGCTCAGCTCCGGAGCGCGCTCAACCAGATATTCGACGTGAGCCCCCGCGAGGCGGAGGGGATCAAAGCGAGCGTCGCAGTGTTCGTGAAGCGACGCCTGTTCGCGTTCGCCGTGGCGGCGGCAGCCGGCCCCTTGCTCCTCGTCGTCGTGGCTTCTCGCGCGCTGCTCACGGGGCTCCACGGCATGCTGTTCTCCGGAATGCCGTTCGCGGGCACGCTCGTTCAAATCTCGCAGATTCTATTTTCGATCGCGGTGGTCGCGCTGATGACGGCGCTCGTGTTCAAGGTCGTTCCGGACACGCGCATCGGCTGGAAAGCGACGTGGGTGGGCGGGCTCGTCACGTCCATCCTGTTCAACATCGGCAACGTGCTGGTCGGGCTCTACCTCGGGCGCGCCACCGTCTCGGCAACTTACGGGGCGGCGGGCTCCGTCGTGGTAGTGCTCCTCTGGCTCTATTTTTCCGGACAGATCTTCCTGTTCGGGGCGGAGTTTACCCAAGTGTACGCACGACATTTCGGACGCGGGCTGAAACGAGAGGGAGAACGACGCGAGCTCGGAGAGGAGCGCGGCGAGCAAGCCCGCACGGAGCGCGGATTCGTCGGAAAGCCCTCGGAAGCCGGCGCAAACACCCAACGCGCGGTCGACGCGGAGGAGCGCTCGCGCCCGCGCGGAACACCGCCACTCCTCGGGTTGCTCGCGATCGCGGCGCTCGCCTTTCCGGCACAGGCTTGCGGCGGGCCCACCTTCGTCGTTCAGCAATACGACGGACCCGGGCGCCCCGGGGAAAACCCCCCTGGCCCGGGCAGCGACGGCCGCGCACCCCGGG
>QGUH01000385.1 GCA_003242355.1 Pseudomonadota bacterium | reverse complement strand
CCGGCGCGCGGGGGGGCCGGGGGGAGGGCAACCGCCCCTCCGCGCATCGGGGGGGTCGGGGCCCCGGCGCTTCTGGAGCCGCTCTATCGGCGGGGGCTCTTGCGCCGGGGCGGCGCGCCCGAAGGCGGGGTCGTCTCTCCCGGAGATTTCGAGACCCCGCTCGACGGTCTCGATCGACCGGGAACGATCCGCGAAATCGAAGGCGCGCGCTTCCTCGTCCCGCCTTGGGAAGCGGGGCCCGGTTCGGGGCCCCCGGGGCAGGCAGGAGCGATCGTCGCCATCGACGCGCACGGCGTGTGCGCGGCGCTCGCCTACGGGCTGGTCGACGACGGCGTTTGGATCGAAGAGCTCGATCTGCTCGCGCCGAAGAGCGCGGTCCCGGTGATGCGCGGCGTGCCGCGCGTGACGCCGGGCGTCGCCCTCGGAACGCCCTTCGCGCTCGGCATTCGCCTCGACGAACAGGATCGCCCCGTCGAGGTCATCGCCGAACCGGGGGCACCCGCGCTCGGCGCGCAACCGACGCACCCGCGCCTCGCATTGCGTCGCGATCCCACGACGCGCCTCGTCCGGCGCGCGTGATACGACCGGCGACCCGCCGTCAAACGTGCTTCGCCAGTCGTGCTTTGGTACGGAGCGCGCGCCGAAGCTCGTCTCGAGGAGCTTGCGAGTGCCCGTGTCCGGCTCGCCTCGTTGGAGAAGCTCGTCGTGCCGGTGCGCTGCACGCGCGACGCGAACGGTCACACGAGCCCGATGCGCGTGGCGCCTCGTCCGCGTGGCTTCACTCGTTGGGCAAGCGCAACCGTGCCGTGCCGCGCGCCCCCGAGCCGGAAGCGCCCAACGAACACGACGCGGCCCGTGCGCCGCGATGGGTCAGGCGAGCTTGATGCCGTGGCGCGCCGCGTACGCGACCAGGCCGACCTTGTCGATCGTCCGCAGGTCGTGCGTCGTCAGCTTCAACGACACGTAGCGGCCGAGCTCAGGGACCCAGAGCCGCCGGTTCTGGATGTTCACGTGCTGCCAGCGCCGCGTCTTGATGTTGGAGTGAGAGACGTTGCGCGCCGCGAGCTTGCGCTTTCCGGTGATTTCGCTCCGAGCCATTTTCGCGCGCGGAAGCTAGCTCACGGCAACCCTCGATTCAACCCGTGAACGCTGCTCACCCGTGCACTTTTCGTCAGGCGGTCGCCACCTTGGACCCCGGGCGCAGGGCGGCGAGCCGGCGCACGAGGTCCCGGCAAAAGTTCCTTATCCTCTCGAATTCTCTGGGTTTTTTGGTGAGCGTCAGCTCGTCCATGTAGAGCCCGCGCGCGATCTCGATCTGGATCGCGTGCAGGCCCTCGCGCGGAACGCCGTAGTACCCCGTCGAGAAGCCGCCCCGGTAGGGGTCGTCGTGCGCGATGCTGAACCCGGCTTCGCGTGCGGCCCGATCCAGGGTCTCGATGACGATGGGCGCCGCGGTCGTCTGACCGCGGGTTCCGGGCACGATGTCGGCGCGCTCCCGTCCGGCGTCCCGATGCCCCGCGCGGCCACGGCTCGGCATGGAGTGGGCGCAGAGCAGGATGGCGCAGCCGAAGACGGACCGACGCGCTTCGAGCAGCGCCGCGAGCCGGTCGTGATAGGGGCGATAGTAGCGGTCCAGGCGGCGTTCCAGCTCGGAGCGGCTGATGGGGCGCGTCAGCGCGGGCCGCCCCTCCGTGCTCGTGCGCCATATCAGGCCGTGCGGCATGGGGCGGCCCGTTCCGCCGTCCACGGCCAACGGATCCAGATCGTGCTCGGAGCGGTTCAGGTCGATCACGTAGCGGCTCGTCCGCGCGGCGAGCAGCGCGGCGCCTTCGCGCGGCGCATCCTGGAAGAGCTCGTCCACGTACAGGTCGGCGTCCCGCCCCAGGGCGCTCGCAGGGACCGCGAGCGTGGCCAAGGTTTGAGCATCGACGAACAAGCCCGCGTGCGGGACCTCGACCACGAGCGGAGTCAGGACATTCTCCGGCTCGATCAGGCTGAACTCCACCCCTCGGCTCTAAATCACCCCGATCCGGCCGGCAACGTCGATCGAGCCATCCGGTGCTCGATTCCGAATTCGTGCGAACCGTGCTCCCGTTGGTCAGCCGCATGGAAGGGAGCGGCGATCGGATTCGCCCCAGCGCATGGGCGCACCGAACGATCGGACTCGCCCGGCGCATGGGCGTGCCGACCGCGTCGGCGAGCGGCGACGTGAGGTGCCGTCCGGATGACGAGCTGGTCAGCCACGCGGGTGAGCGCGGCGATGGGCTTCGCGAACGTGGTCGCGCGTGACGTGCGTGTAGACCTCGGTGGTCACGATGTGCGCATGCCCCAGCAGAGTCTGGACGGACCTGAGATCCGCGCCGCCGAGCAGCAGGTGCGTCGCGAAGCTGTGGCGCAGCTTGTGCGGATGAACTTTGGTCGGGAGCCCGGCCGCGCGCGCGTACGTGCCGACGATCTTCCAGAACCCCTGACGGGTGAGGGGTCCGCCGCGTGGCGAGCGGAACAGAATGGCATCGCGCGGCTCGCCGCGTTCGCTTCGGGCGCGCGCCTCGAGGTACGCCTCGAGATGGGCGAGCGCGACCTCTCCCAGCGGCACGAGGCGTCGCTTTTGCCCTTTGCCCACGGCCGAGACCGTGCCCCGGCGCCGGTCGACGTCGCCGAGCGTCAGATGGATCAGCTCCGAGACGCGCAGCCCGGCCGCGTACGCGACGCTCAGCATCGCCCGATCGCGCAAGCCGCGCAGCGTCGAAGGATCCGGAGCCTCGATGAGCCGCAGCACGTCTTCCACCGAGAGCGCGCGAGGAAGCCTTCGTCCCACGCGGGGGCGCGGTGAGAGGCGCGTCGGATCGTCCGTCAGCACGCCTTCGCGCACCAAGAAGCGCATGAGCCCCCGTGCCGCGCTCAACTTGCGTGCCGCGGTGCGCGGGCTCTGCCCGGCGCGCCCCATCGAGCCCAGCCAACCGCTCACCAGGCCGAGATCGATGCCGGCGGGGTGCTCGACGCCGTGGCGCGCGGCGTAGTCGACGAAGCCCGCGAGGTCCCGCCCGTACGCGGCCACCGTGTGCGGCGAGAGCGCGCGCTCCACCCGCAAATGGGCGAGGTACTGATCCACGGCGGCATCGAGCGCCACGCGTGCATTGTAGGCGAGCCCTTTCGGCACCGCGAAATTCGCGCTCGTGACGCCCACGGTTCCCGCGTGGGTTCATGGGCGAGCGCCCCAACGTCGGCGCCCAGGAGGGGTCGAAGGGGCGAGCGCGCACCCCCGTGGGGGCCCGCGGCCGCCACTCGGTCGAGCGGGGCGAGCGCGCCGCCGGCGCCTACGGGTCCCATGCGGGTCGCCTGCGCACGCGGCGGCCGACGCCCACCGCACGCGGGTCAAGCGGAGCGAGCGCCGGCCCGAGCCGTCGCCACGAGTGACGAGAGCAGCGACTCGGGATCGTCGAGCCGCATCAGCGCTTCGCCGATGAGCGCGGCGTCGGCGGGACCGACCGCGACGCGCGCGACGTCGGCAGCGCTCGACAGCCCGGAGAGGTGCACGCGCGTGATGCCTTCGGGCAACCCCGCGAGCACGGTCTCGGCCCGTTGCGGATCCATGGCGAGCGTGTCGAGGTCGCGCGCGTTGACGCCGATGAGATCGGCGCCGGCGTCGAGCGCGATGCGGGCCTCCGCTTCGTTCGCGATCTCGACGAACGGCACGAGATCGCGCTCGCGAGCCGCGGCGACGAGCGCTGCGACGCGATCCGGAGTCAGACAGCGCACGATGATGAGCACGGCGTCGGCGCCGAAGGCGCGCGCTGCATCGAGCTGCACCTCGTCGATCACGAACTCCTTGCAGAGCAGCGGCAACGCAACCGCGCCGCGCGCCTCGGTGAGGTGCGGGTATCCGCCGTCGAAGAAGCGCGCGTCGCAGAGCACGCTCACCATCGCCGCGCCGGCGCGCTCGTAGGCCGCCGCTCGCTCGCCGACGGAAAGGCGCGTCGAAAGCGGCCCGGCGGAGGGAGACCGCCGTTTGATCTCGGCAATCAAGCGCAGCGGCTCGCCCGCGCCCCGCTCGAGCCGCACCGGGCGGCGAGGGGGCGGAACGGGAAGGGCTCGATTCCGAAGCTCACGGATCTCCTCGCGCTTGGCGGCGAGGATGTCGGCGAGGACGCCCACTCAGCCGCCCTCCACTCGCGCGGCCCGCGCCCGATCGCGCCAGGCCTCGAACGTTTTCCACGCGGCGCCCGAGCGCACGATCTCGCGCGCGCGCTCTGCCGCGAGCCGTGGCGAGAGCCCTTCGGCCACCACCAACGCCGCGGCACCGTTCAACACGAACGCCTCGCGTGCCGGATGGTCTTCTCCGCGTAGCACCGCTTCGAGCGCTCGCGCGTTCTCGGCGGGATCGCCGCCGCGCGCCGCGCCGGGCGCCAGGCGCTCGACACCGAAGTCCTCCGGCGCAATCTCGATTTCTTCGAGCGAGCCGCCGTCGACCACCGTCACGCGGGTCGGCGCGTACGGGCTCACCTCGTCGAGCCCGTCGGTGCCCCACACCACCCACGCCCGTCGCGTTCCGAGCTTGGCGAGCGCTTGGGCGAGCGCGCGGCGGGTCGCATCGTCGAACGCGCCGAGCAGTTGGTGCGTGGCGCGCGCGGGGTTGGCGAGCGGTCCCAAGCAGTTGAACAACGTGCGGATCCCGAGCTCGCGTCGAACCGGTCCCGCATGGCGCATCGCCGGGTGGTGAAGGGGCGCAAGCAGGAAGGCAATTCCGCACCCTTGGAGGATTTCCCCCTGTGCGGTCGGCGGCACGTCGATGGGCAACCCCAGCGCCTCGAGCACGTCCGCGGTTCCGTTGCGGCTCGACGCCCCACGGTTGCGGGGCTTGGCGACCGGGAGCCCCGGGCCGGCCCCGTCCACGGCGCCCCCGGTCTTTTTTAACCATCCCCGCCCCCCCCA
>QGUH01000384.1 GCA_003242355.1 Pseudomonadota bacterium | reverse complement strand
CCCAGACGTGTCATCTCTTTTTTTTTGGGGGGATGGGTAGATGTTAAAAAGAGAAAGGCTTCGGGGGGGGGATTGAGAAGGGGGGCGGGAACCGCGGGGGGCGAGGAGGAGGAACCGCCCCGCCGTGCCGTTTTGCCAGGGCCACACGTCGAGGGGTTCCGAGACCACGGCTTCTCTGCGGAGCTTCGGATCGTCCGCGGCGATCGTGCCGAGCACGCCGGGGTGCGCGACCTGAAACACCGCTCCTGTTGCGAGCAGTCGATCCATGAGCGGGCGCAGGTCGTCGGCCGCGGTCACGGATCCGAAGGGCGCGATGCGCTCGGACGAGAGATCGGTCGCCAGAAACCCGCGGCCGCCGGGAGCCTGCAACCGCACGAGCGTTCGGAGGTGCGTGAGACTCAAGGTGTGCCGCGTCGCTTCGAAGAGCGGATGGCGGTCGGTCATCACGTCCACCACCATGAGCTGCATCTGCGTCAGCATGCAAGCCGACAGCACCACGTCGAACCCCTCGCCGACCGCGCGGACGACGGCCTCGCAGGTCACGTCGGCGTGCGCGATCATCTCTTGCGGCGTCACCTGAAACCGCGCCCACCGCTCGATGCACGCGACGAGCCCCGAAAGGTCCACCGGAGCGTGACGGACGAGCCGCGCGCGCACCTCGGACGCCTGCCGCTCGCAGGCGCGCTCCAAGGATTCCGGATCGAGATCGACGAGGTGGATCTCGCGATACCTCCGGGCGAGCCGCTCGAGGTCGAGATCGTTGCAGTTGCCGGCCCCGAGCACGCACAGCCGCCCCCCGGGCGCCGCGTCGTGCACCAGGCGTGTCAACCGCTCCCGATGAACGGCGAAAACATCGTAGAGCGCCGCGCTGCTCCGATTCGCAGCCCGCTGCTCGGCAATCGCGTCAACGACGCTCGACACGGAAAACTCGCCCACAATCGTAGCCCGAGAGCGCGGCTTTCCACCAGGGGAAACGCGTGGCCGTCACGCCCTGAAAGCCGAACCCGCTCGACGGTTTGGCCCTCTCGCCTCGTTCCGCAGGCGCGGCACGCGCCGTCCCTCCCGCCGAGCCGAGCGCGAGCGCTCAGCCCTCCTCGCTTCGCCGCCGCCTGACATCGCCTCGCTTCGCTCGCGTCCTCTCGATCTTCCTCCGGCCGCCACTCGTCACCGTCGAGTCGTGACCCAGCCTGCCGACCGCCCCAGCCTGCCGACCGCCCCCGCCGGAGTCACCCGGCCGTCGCTGACGGGTCACTTTCCGGCCAGCTCGGTCGAGCCCCCGCTACGCAGGCGGCTCCCAGAGCCCTGGGATCGGCTTCGTTCCGGGGTTGGAGCGCGCGAAGTTTTCGTCGCGGAGCACGCTCATCGGGTCGTTCGTCTTGAGGTAGGCCTGCGCCACCGTGACGTACAAGTCCGACTGCGGTCGCTCTTGGTTGATGAACGTGCCGTGCTTCATGCCGAGCTTCGTGCCGCCGAAGAGCAACGCCGGTTTCGGCCCGCGCGAGTGCGCGCTGTCGGCCACTTCGGTGACGTACGGAATGCACGTGTAATCGAGAATGCTGCCACCGAACGCATCCTGCGCGTTTTTGAACGCGACGAGGATGTCGGCCATCTTCTGGTTGTACCAGGTCTGCACGTTGCACAAAAACTCGTAGATGTCGCGCGCCTCGCCGCCCGCGGGCGGATCGCCGCTCGACGCCGACGAGCTCAGGAACGGCTGCCGGTGGCTCAGCGGATGGTGCATGAAGATCTTCTTCGGGTCGCTCGGGAACATGCCCTTGAACGACACGTGGTTCGTCCCGGGTGACCACTGCAGCGTGGCGACGCGGATGATGTCGCACTGGAACGCCGCCAGGATGATTGCGGCGTGCGCCTTGCCGACCTGTTCGTGGATCTCGTCGTCGGCGATGGACGTCTCCTCGCTGCCGTAGTCGAACTTCGAGCCCGTCTTGCCGGTGAGCGAGTCTGCGGGCTTGGTCGGCAGCATGCACTGCCCCGCGTCGCCGCCACTCGCGATCTGATCCGAGAGCTGCTGCTCGACTTTGCGGATGGCGTCGGCGTGGATGTCGATCTTCCCCGCCTCGGCGCCGGGTGCGAGCTGCTTGAGCGCGGCCAGCTCGCTCATGCTGAAGTCGAGCACGCTCTTGCGGAGCCGGAGCGCCTTGATCGCGGCCTCTTGATTGGCCGGGATGTTGCCGCCCGGCATGAACCCGGAGAACAACTCGGCGTAGAGCTTCGCGGGAGAGAGCGTCGGGAGCAGCGGCGTGTGCTCGACGATGTTCCCGCCGGGGACGGCAGAGGCGATCGAACGGGTCGTGTAGCCGTACGACAGGCACTGCGTGGACGTCTCCTTACTGTCCACGCGCGCATCGGCGATCGCGTTGGCATAGCCCGCCCCGGGCCGCTGCAACTCCGGCACGTGCTTCAAGAAGATCTGATCGAACGACGGACCGCCGGCGACCCCGTCGTCGGCCTCGCCTCCGTTCTGGCGCGTTCCGGGAGCGTTCGCGCACGTGGTCGTAAAGGGCGTTCCGGCCTCGTGCCCGCCGCCTCCGGGACAGTTCAGCCGGTCGAAGAAGCCGTAGAAGATCGTCATGTCGTTGCGCAGGCCGGCGTCTTCGAACGGCTTGAGGATCGGCGAGATGGTGTACGTCGATCCGGATCCGTTGGGCAGATAGCGCTTGCGCAGCGTCCCCACGGGCCAGTGCGTCAGAAGAAACCGCGGCGGGGACGTCG
Source organism: Pseudomonadota bacterium (assembly GCA_003242355.1). Classification (GTDB taxonomy): domain Bacteria; phylum Myxococcota_A; class Polyangia; order Polyangiales; family Polyangiaceae; genus PMG-095. The sequence continues at coordinate 2,203 of QGUH01000384.1, read as the reverse complement.
CGCCCTGCGCCATGGCCTCGAGATCCTGCAAGAGCACCTTGAGCCCGAAGGCACCGCCGATTCCGGCCAAAAAGGAACGGCGAGCGAAGCGATACGACCTCATTGAGCGGCTCCTTTGGAACGGTTCACGAACGTCGCCGAAGTCGCGACCGACTTGACGAGCGACGAGAAGGTTTGGTCCGTGGTGGCGAACGACTGGGCAATGCGCGCCGCCGCGCAGCTCTCGAGCGTCACGGCGCCGGCGCTGACGTCCGCGAACGCATAGTTCGCGAGGTTGACACCCATGCACTTCGAGAATGCGCCGCTCTCGACGAGCTTCTGCGCCATCTCGACCGCGTCCTTGGCCGTGCCTCCCCCGACCTCGTCCGGCAGCGTAACGGAAGAATCGATGGGTCTGCCTTTCGCATCGACCGAGCGGTAGCGTCCGATGACGTCGTAGGTGTCGAGCGCGAGGCCGTACGCATCGAATCCGCGATGGCAGGCAGCACACTGCATCGTCATGGCCCGATACTCCGCCTTCTGGCGCTCCGTCGCGTCGCCGAGCTCCTTCTCGACCTGTTCGATGACCTCGCCGATCGCGTCCGGCGGCTGCGGAGTCTCGGTACACAGAAACGCCTTCTTCACGAGCAGCCCGCGCCCCACCACGGAGGTGCCATCGGGCCGCGAACGGGTCGTCAGAAACCCTGCCTGCGTGAGCAACCCCGTGCGATTCGGCGGCAGCTCCACCAGGCCGAAGCCATCGGCGTCGAGCGTCACGCCCGGCCCCGGAAACCCGGTGATGCCGTAAACGGAGGCGAGGCTGGCGTTCACGTACGTTTGGCGAGAAAGCAAAAGATCGGAGACCGTGCCGCTCCAGAGCACCTTTTGCAGGAAGAGCTCGCCCTCGTGGTACATCGAGTTGCGCAAGCCGGCGGTGAACGCGGGGTCGTCGATGACGAGCGGCTCGAGGTCCTGATAGGAGAAATAGGACATCATCGCCCCGTGCAGGTTCTGCTGCGCCGCGGGGGTCTTCAGAATGCGATCGACGTGTGCGCCGATTTCCTCGGGCGTCGAGAGGCGGTTCTGCGCCGCCGCCTCGAGCAGCTCCGCATCCGGCGCGTCGTCCGTGAGAAAGTACGAGAGCGCGCTCGCGAGCTCCCACTGCGTGAGCGGGCCGTCCACCGTCCAATCCGAGCCGAACTCGGTGCGGTACACGAACTGCGGCGCCTGCAGTATCGCGTACACGCCGTACTGAACCGCTTCCTCGACCGTCGCGCCCTGGCCCTTGAGGCCCGTCGTGTACAAGGTTTCGATGCGCGCTTGCTCGTCGGGCGTGAGCGGACGCCGATACGCTCTGCGAGCGAGATCGAGCAGATACTGCTGCGCGCACGCGTCCGTGGGCGTCGCCCCGCAGCCGGTCACCGTCGCGAGGTTCTCGCGCACGTACTCACCGGCAGTTTGCGCCATCGCATCGATGGTTTTCCAGGTCGTGTCGATGATGGAGTTGCCCTCGCGCGGATCCTGGAGCGGCGGAAACGCGCGATGCTGCGCATCGACCACCTGGTGTTCGGCAGCCAGCTCCGTGCGCAACGACGGCGCGATCAACGTGCCGAGCGTGTTGACCAGCTGATTCAGCGACAGGCGGACGACCCGCTTCGAGGCGATGAGCTCCGTTCCGAAGCAGGTCGCATCCGGATTACCCGGCCCGGTGCCGCCCGGCCCGGTGCCACCCGAGGCAGGCGCGCCGGGAGCACCGCCGGTGCCGGGGTTCGTGGTGCCCGGGTCGGGCGTGCTGGTTCCGGATCCGCCCTGAGCCACGCTGCCGCCCTGCGGAACCGAGCCGTTACCCGCTGACGGCGCGGTGGTAGCGCCGCTCGCACCGAGATCGGGCCCGTCCGGCTCGACCGCGGTGCCAGTACAGCCTCCCACAGCGCCCAACGATGCCGAACCGAGAGCCGTCGCCAGGGGCAGGGCAAGCGAGGAGAGCGGATGACGAGCACGACGTGTCATGAGGATCTCCGCGAGCTCCGAGGGAGCCGTTTACGCCTGGCAGTGGCATCGACCTCTCACTTCCGTCGGAAAAAAATGAGAGGGACCTCCCCGCCCCTCCCCAGGTCTCACGAAAACCGGAAAATTCGGAGTGGAGTGTGCCCCAGGCCATCCGCCACGGCCCGCCACAGGCCACAGACAGGGCGATGAGCCAGATTATTAGGTTCATTTCCTG
>QGUH01000383.1 GCA_003242355.1 Pseudomonadota bacterium | reverse complement strand
CCGGTCCGGGGCGAGTGAGGGAGTCACTCTCCTGCCAAGCGCGATGCTGCGAGGGCGCTGCCGAGAGCAGGGGCCTCTCCGAGCGTTCGAGCCGCGAGCCCGGTCGCTCACGCGCCGCCGAGTCTGCTCAGTGTTCGGGCGTGGGCTCGGGGCGCTTCGGCGGAGGGCCGATGAGCGTGCCGCTGACTTCGCGAGCCGCCGGATCCTCGGAGATGTCGCGACTGCGTGCGGGCGCGAACGGCTTCTTGCCCCGCGCCCAGTCGTCGGCGAGCGATGGCGGGCCCTCGAACAAGAGGCGCATCACGCGCGTGAGCTCGAGGGGCAGCATGTCGAGGCCGTAGATCTCGGCGAGGCTGAGCTGCAGCCCGGCGCTCACCGCGTGGAAGGCTCGGATCGGCTCGAGAAAGGAGCGCCCTCCGGAGCCGCTCGCGAGGAACCGAGCGCGTGCTTCCGGATCCCGCAAGCGGCGCGCGCAGTCGTCCGCGTCGAGCGAGTTCATTCCGCGGCAAGCGAGGGGACGCACCTCGTAAATCGTGCACTTGCCGGCTTCGAGGAACACGCACGGATGATCCGGAGAGAAGCGCTCCGCCGAGGAGAGCCCGCGTCCCGCTTCGTCGCGCGCGATCACGTGGCGTGCGAATGCCGCGAGCTGCTCCTCGGTGCGCGTGTTCTTCAAGTGGTCGAAGATGGCGAGAGCTTCCGGCGCGGTCACGCCGACGACCTGATGACAGCAGTGGTCGCATCCGGCTTTGCAAGCAATCGATCCTTGCGGAGCGCGCGCGAGGAGGCCGTCGATCAGGCGAGAGGTGGCGGCCATGGCGTTGCGCGCGAGCTCGACGGCGCCGTCCACGCTCGCCTCGCCTTGCAGAACGCCGTGGACGGTGTTGGCGGCGCCCGTCGCGATCTCGTTTTGCCAGGCTTCGCGGAACAGGGGCGCACGCAGCGAGAGATGCTCTCCACCGCTCACCGGATCTCGATGCACGACGAGATGAACGCGTCCGCTCGCATCGCGGCGCGCATCCGCGGCACGGCTTTTCTTCTTCGCGACCTTCGCGGCCGCAGGGCGAGGCTTGGCCTTTCTTTGGCTCACGGCTCGCTCGCCTTCATTCCATGCTCACGGATGAGCTCCGAGCAGCCAGGGGCACGCTCAAGGATGGCCGCCGAGCAGTGACAGCGGAACGGCGTTGCCCGGCGGAACGAGGCGGGCACGTGCCTCATGCTCGGCCGCTTCCCGCAGCCGTCCACACATGCGTTCATCGTAGGTGCAGGTGAGCGCGAAGAGCGCTGCCTGCCCATCGGGGTTGCTGTCGGCAATGGCCATGCGCAGCGTGGTCCGCGCCCGAGCATGCCCTTCGGTTTCCGGCAAACGATCCAGCTCCGCTTTCAGGACGCGCTTGACGGACTCGAGGTTGCCGAGCGCCCAGGTCGCATTCGCCACCGCCAGGGCCGGAGCGGACTCGAGGTCCTTTCGCTCCGTTTCCGACAGGGCGGCCACTGCCTCGGCGAAATCACCGCCGCGTGCGTGTGCCCGCCCAATGGCTCCGGCGATCGCGAGCACGACGACTGGGCCAACACCCCATTTCAGCACCGCAGAAAAACGCTCGGACTTCACGGGCGGCTCCGTTGCTTCAGGGCCTCAAGCGCGGGGCGATCACAGCGCGGCCAAGAGAGCGCGCGACAGAGCCGCTCGGCTTCCTCCCAGTCTGGCGTGCCCCCGCGATTCAACCCGCGGACGGCGACGACGAGATCGAAAATAGGGAGTTGTTCTGGATTCCAAGCCGAGCGGACGATCATCACGTCGTTGCGCAGGGATGCCCAGGCCTCGGGGCTCGCGGCGACCTTCTCTTCTCGAAGCGCGTAGCCGACGCGCGCGAGGGGGGTGGCCCCTGAGGCATCACCCGATCCGCCGAAAGGCCCCCAGGCCGTCAGCCCATAGCCGAGCACGGCCGCGCCCAAATACGTGGCGACGAGCGCGGCACGGTGGATTCTGCTGGCTCCAGGGGGCTCGCCGTTCTTCGCATCGACCACGGGCTCCGACTCTACCATCCGTATCCCGCGCTCGAAAGCGGCCGCTCCGCGGCCCGTTGCGTTGCGCGGCCGACGGGCGCTAGACTGATAAGTCCAGGATCGGGCTCCTAGCTCCTGGTGCGAGGCTCCTCGTGGGACGGGTGCGCGCGGCACGTGGAAGGCAAAGGCGAGGTCTCTGTTCTCTGCTTGCGTTCACGCTCGAGGGCGAAGCGCGTTCGCCTCCGGCGTCAGCTCAAATTGGGGCTTGGCCTAGATTTCGGGTCCTCGTCCTTCCGCAACGACGAAGCCCGGATGGGCAGGCTCGGGCTCTCGATCCGAATGCGCCCATCACCGTGGGACGAGTCCGCGAGGGTGTTTGCGAAGTCCTCTCGAACCTCGCTCAAAAATGAGAGCTGCTGCTCGGTGCGCGGAACGTGACGGCTGGCAAATTCATGACGATGCGAGGTTTCGCGAGCCCGCAATAACTCGCTGGGATGGCAACGGCGGGAAGGTCGTCGCGGCGGTTGCGGCGCATGCTGAAAAATTTCAATCACGAACCCGAAAGTTGCACCGAAAGTTGCGTTTCGAGATCCCGACTGACTCTAGTTGAGATATAGAGGAAGCTGCGAAGAGCAGGGCATGGCCCCCAAGGGGCGTGGTTTGTGAAAAACGACCACGCCTCCACTGCACTGCCCTTCGCACGGACCACGAGCACCTGCGAGGTCAGTGCGATGTACACCTGGAAAAGCGCGAGCGCCTGGAAGAGCGCGATTTTCGTAGCGGCCACGCTGGTTGCTGGCTGCGCGGGAGAGATTGCGGAGCCGCCCGGCGAAGTGGGCACTCCGGGCCCGAGCCCCACGAACGGCTCCGGCTCTCAGAGTCCGCCAACCGGTTCGCCGGGTGGGGGCAGCCAGTCCCCGAGCACGCCGCCATCCACGGGGAACCCGTCGAATCCGAGCACCCCGCCGTCGTCGCCGGGAAACCCGCAGAATCCGGCCGACCCAGGAACGGGCTCGCTTCCTCCCAGCATGCCCCCCGCGCCGGGCGAGAAGATCCCGATGCCGACGTGCACGCCCGGCGTCGCGCCGACGTCGCAGATTCCGCGGCTCACGGGCACGCAGTACGACCGCACGATTCGTGACCTGTTGGGCGTCACGACCCTCGACGCCGCGAACGGCGTTGCTCCGTCCACCCTGCTCGCAACGGACCAGAGCGGCGGCATGACGGACCTCGCGTGGGCCAACTACAAGGCCGTCGCGGAAATGATCGCCGCGCAGGTGATGAAGAACCCCACGCTCCGCACGAACTTCCTCAAGTGCACGCCGACCGCGGGGGACAACGCCTGCCTCAACCAGACGATCGTCGAGTTCGGTCGGCGCGCGTTCCGTCGCCCGCTCACCGAGGCGGAAGTGGCGCGCTTCCAGAAGATCGTCACGGACGGCCCCGCGATCACGCAGAACGGCACGCCGGAGGAGATTGCGGAAGTCCTCCTCTACATGTTCCTGATCTCCCCCTCGTTCATCCAGCGCGCCGAGATCACCGAGACGCAGGGCCCGAATGGGCGGTACGCGCTTTCGAGCCACGAAATCGCCTCGCGCCTCTCGTACATGATCTGGGGCTCGATGCCGGATCCCGAGCTCGACGCGGCGGCGGATGCGAACATGCTCTCCACGCCCGAGCAGATCGTCGCCCAGGCGCAGCGCATGCTGCAGGATCCCAAGGCGAGGGACATGGTGACGGCGTTCAACAAGTACTACTTGTTGATGAACGCCGAGGGCCGCTGGGGCACGGCCAACCGCGATCCGGCGCTGTTCCCGCAATTCAAGGCGGAGATGGTTCCGGCGATGACGGAGGAGACGCTGCGCTTCTTCGAGCGCGTCACGTTCACGCCGGGCGCCACCTTCCAGGATTTGTTCCTGAGCCCCGTCGCGTTCGTGAACAAGGACACCGCGCCGCTCTACGGGCTCGACGCTTCTCAGTTCGGCGCCGAGCTCACCGAGGTCACGTTGGATCCGAGCCAGCGCCCAGGCTTCCTCACGCGCCTGGGATTCCTCGCCAACTTCTCTTCGTACAACCGCACCAATCCCATCTATCGCGGTGCGTTCATCACCAAGCAGGTGCTCGGCATCGCCATCCCGCCACCTCCTCCGGGCGCTGCGGACGCCGCGCTGCCCGTTTCACCCGATCTCGATACGAATCGGAAGCAGGTGGAGGCGCAGACGGCCGGTGACGAATGTATCGGCTGTCACTCGACCTACGTCAATCCGCCCGGGTTCGTGATGGAGGCGTTCGACGCGATCGGCAAGTACCGGACGACGGAGGCGAACGGCGCTCCGCTCGACACGCAGGCGAACGTCGTCATCGATCCGACCAAGGACCCCGTTTCGATCTCCACGCCGGCGGAGTTGATGGCGCTCATTGCGTCGTCGCCGAGCGCGATCCGCCAGTACGCGCGCAAGTGGGTGAGCTTCGCGTATCAACGCGAGGGGCACGCGGCGGATGAGTGCACGTCGGAGCAGCTCGCGGCCAAGATCTCCGCTGGCAGCTACAGCGTGCTCGACTTGATTACCGATCTGACCCAGACCGAATCGTTCCGATTCCGAGCCGTCGAGGTTGCGCAATGACCTTCAGGAAACGGTCTCCCATCTCCCGCAGATTTTTCCTCAAAGGCGTGGCTGGCGCCTGCCTCGCGGCGCCCTTCCTGCCGTCCGTCGACGAGAAGCTGGCACGAGCGCAGGGCATGCCCTCCAAGGTTCCGCCGCGTCTGGTCGTCTTCTTCACGCACAACGGGTGCCTGACGAACCGCTGGTTCCCGCAGAAGGAAGACGGGCCGCTCACCAAGGAGGACTTGGCCGGGACGTACCTCGAGGGTCTGTCGTCCTACGTGGACAAGCTCCTCATCCCGCGCGGGTTCCGATCGCTCAACCAATACGGGTCC
>QGUH01000382.1 GCA_003242355.1 Pseudomonadota bacterium | reverse complement strand
GTCAGTGCTACTCCTTTTTTTTTTAAGGAAGAGACGGGCTACCGAGACCGAGACCGTCTCGTGGGCTCCGAGTTGGTGATAAAGACCCGTGCCCGGCGCTGCCGGGGGCCCCGGGTTCGCCGGCGACGCCGGCCGAGGCCGTCCCGCCGGTGGTTTGCTTTCCGCCCGAACCGCCCTTCGAGGACTGGCCGCCCGAGCCCGCGGTGCCACCAGTGCCGCCCGTGCCGTCGCCATCGTCGTCGCCGCAGCCCGCGCCCAAGGCGAGCGCCGCGGTCAGCATCCCGAGCACACCGGAGCGAACGCCGAAAGAAAGTCGCGTTCTCATCCTTTCACTCCTGTCATCTCCAGTCGGAGGTGCGCCGAGGTGGGCGCAACGGAGGCGGACGGTACCGGAGCCGACTGAACATGACAACCATTTTCAACAAGCTGAGGACCAGCCCGCGTCAGAGTCCTGGATTCGCGGAGAAAGCTCCCGCACAAATCCAGCGAAGCTGAAAATCGAGTTCATTTTCGCTGCTCAGCCACGCGGGCTCTCGTTGGCCCGCTGGATGTGACGTCCGAACCGGCGCAGGCGGCACAGGACGTCGCGGGACTTGTTTCCTCCCGCCCACCCCCAGGGGAGAGCGACGTCAAGGGCGGTCCGTTTCGGGGTTGGGGCCCCGAAACCTGAGGGTGGGGCCCTGACGGATTCACTCCGGCGGGGCGGGAGCGGAGCTCCCGAGTAACCGGCGCTCGCCGCCCTCGTGCACCCCGACGCGGTTCGCTTCGCTCGCGAGAACTGACGTCCGAGCTCGTAGTCCGAAGCAACGTGCCGTTCCTTCGACTCACTCCTGGCCCCTTCGCGCCGAGAACGGCCCAAGGAGCCGCGGAGCACCCGCCGGCGAAGTGGCCGAGGTTGAGCTCCCGCACTGCTTCCCATTAGCCGGGCGCCACTAAAGCCCGTCGCGGAGCGCCGCGCGAAGCGCGGCGCGCAGCAGGGCGGGGCCTTCGAGCGAGCTGCCGCGTGACGCCGACAGGCCCCACGCCGCTCATCCCTGCCCATCAGGCGGCGTCTACACCGCTGCTCAACGATAGCGGGAGCGACCCTCGGCCCGCCGCCGGAGTGTGCTTCGCGCGACGAGCCGTTCATCGGCCGTCCACCCTCGGCCCGCCGCTGGAGTGTGCTTCGCGGCGACGAGCCGTTCATCGGCCGTCCACCCTCGGCCCGCCGCCGGAGTGTGCTTCGCTGCGACGAGCCGTGGGTCAGGCGCCCCCCCTCTCGCTAGACGTGATAGTTCGGCGCTTCCTCCGTGATGATCACGTCGTGCACGTGGCTCTCGCGGAGGCCCTGGCTCGTGATGCGGATGAACTTCGCGTTCTCGCGGAGCTCGCGGATAGTGCGGCACCCCGTGTAGCCCATGCCGGCGCGCAGGCCGCCGACGAGCTGCGCGATGATGGAAGCGAGCGAGCCGCGATGCGGCACGCGCCCTTCGATGCCCTCGGGCACGAGCTTCTCGTCGGCCGTTCCCGCCTGTCCATAGCGATCGCGGCTGCCGCGCTTCATCGCGCCGAGCGATCCCATGCCGCGGTACACTTTGTAGCTGCGCCCCTGATACAGAACGAGCTCACCGGGAGCCTCGTCGGTGCCCGCGAAGAGCGAGCCAATCATCACGCACGAGGCGCCCGCCGCGATCGCCTTGGTGACGTCGCCGGAGTACTTGATCCCGCCGTCGCTGATCACGGGAATGCCATGGCGTTCGGCGACCTCCACGCAATCGGCGATCGCCGTGATCTGTGGCACGCCGACGCCCGCGACGATGCGCGTCGTGCAGATGCTCCCAGGGCCGATACCCACTTTGATCGCATCGACGCCGGCGTCGATGAGGGCCCGCGCGCCCTCTGCCGTCGCGATGTTGCCGGCGATGAGCTCGACGTTGGGGTAGCGCCGTTTGGTGTCCCGCGCGGCCTCGATCACGCCCTTGGTGTGCCCATGGGCCGTGTCGATCACCAGCACGTCGACACCCACTTCGACGAGCGCGGCAGTGCGCTCCAACCGATCCGGTCCTGGTCCGATCGCGGCGCCCACGCGCAGCCGGCCACGGTCGTCCTTCACTGCCAGTGGGTTGCGCTCGGCTTGCAGCAAGTCCTTGATCGTGATGAGGCCGACCAGCTTTCCCTGGTCGACCACCAGGAGCTTCTCGATGCGATGGCGGTGCAAGAGCTCGCGCGCTTCTTCCGTCGCCACGCCCGGGGATACCGTGACGAGCTCGGTGGTCATGAGCGCGCTCACGGGCTGATCGAGGTTCTTCTCGAAACGAATGTCACGCGCCGTCAGAATGCCGACCGGGCGATCGCCCTCGACGACCGGCACGCCCGAGACGTCGTGCGCCCGCATCACGGCCAGGGCTTCGCGGAGCGATTGCGAGGGCCGCACCGTGACGGGATTCAGGATGATGCCGCTCTCGGCACGCTTGACGCGATCGACCTCTTGCGCCTGATCGGCGATCGAGAGGTTCTTGTGGATGATTCCGATCCCGCCCTGGCGGGCCAAGGTAATCGCGGCTCGAGCCTCCGTGACTGAATCCATCGCTGCGCTCACGATGGGCACGTTGAGCTCGATGCCGCGCGTCAAGCGAGTGCGGACATCCACCTCCGCCGGAAGCACCTCGCTATACGCCGGCACGAGCATGACGTCGTCGAAGGTCAAGCACTCGCGCGGGTTTTTCTCAAACATGGCCGAGTCTACGTAGGCGCGCGCACGGCGCAACGCCGCCCGGTGCTCCTTTCGCCGTTTGGCCCGAAAACCGCTGGATTTCAGGCCGTCGGCCGGGCAGGAGACTCGTCGGAGCCGACGAGCGGCGGTAGGATTGCCGCGTGAGGACCGGTGCCGACCCCGCTTCCCAACCGCCCGGCAGCCCCGAGAAGGGCGCGATGGCCGCCGCTGCGGAGCGCACCGGCGCCGACCAGAAAGCGGGTCGAGGCGCCTCGGCGCGAGCCAGCGCCCGGTCCAGCGGGCACGGGCACCGCAGGCATGGACACGGTGCGCACGGTCACGGCGGGCACGGCGCGCACGGCCATGGCCACCATGGCCACGGTCACGGCCATGCTCACGCGCACGACCACGATCACTCGACGACTCCGCGCCGCGCGCTCGGGACCGCGCTCGCGATCACGCTCGCCTTCATGGTGGTCGAGGTCGGCGTGGGCGTGTACGCGAACAGCCTCGCGTTGATCGCGGACGCGGGACACATGCTGGCCGATGCGGGGGCGCTCGCGCTCGCGCTCGTCGCCAGCCGATTCGCGGAGCGGCCCCGAACGCAGCGCACGACGTACGGCCTGCGCCGCGCCGAGGTGCTCGCTGCGTTCGTGAACGGGATGGCCCTCGCCGGCGTCGCCGTGCTGATCGTCAAAGAGGCGGTCGAGCGCTGGCTCGAGCCGGTCGTCGTCGTGGGCACTCCGATGCTGCTCACGGCAGCGGCCGGCTTGGTCGTCAACCTGGGGGTCGCTCTGCTCCTGCTCCGCAGCCAGAAGAGCAGCATCAACGTGCGCGCGGCGTTCGCGCACGTGCTGTCGGACGCGCTCGGCTCCTGTGCGGCGATCCTGGCCGGTCTCGCGGTCGTGTTCTTCGGTTGGTACCGCGCCGATCCGGTGCTCTCGATCGCCATCGCGCTGCTCGTCGCGTACAGCGGCTACCGCGTGTTGCGCGAGACTTCGGGCATTCTCCTCGAGAGCGCGCCGCCGCACCTGGACGTGGGCGCGATCGAACGCACCATCCTGGATTGCAAGGGCGTGGCCGAGGTCCACGACCTGCACGTCTGGAGGATCTCGGACCGTTTCGACACGCTGACCGCTCACGTGGTGCTCGAGCGCGGCAGCCACGGCACCGACGTGTGTCGCGCGGTGGCGGAACGTCTCGAGCGGGACTACGGGCTCGATCACGTGACGATCCAGCCCGAGGCCCCCCCACCGGACGAGCTCGTGCGCGTTCGTCGGAGCCGCGACGGCGCCCCGCTCTCACGGGCCGGATGAACCTGGGTGGCGCGCCGCTCTCACGGGCGGGATGACCGCCGGGCGATTCTGCCTGACTCCGGAATGCAGGCGTGAGTTTACGGGGGAGGGAGAAGTGGTACGATCACCGGGATGATCCAGGCGGAAAGCGACTTGGAAGGGTTCTTGACCCGTCTCGAGCGGCCTTTCGAACGCCTCGAGGACGGCACCTACGTCGTTTCCGTCGGCTCGGGGCGACCGCTCGTGGCGCTCAAGCTCGCGCCTCCCGTTCTCGTGGTGCGCGTCGAAATCGGTAACGCGCCGGCGGACCCCGAGCGGAGCCGTGCGCTCTTCCGTCGTTTGCTCGAGCTGAACGCTGTGGAGCTGTTGCACGCCGCCTATGGCCTCGAGGGCGATCGCATCGTGCTCGGGGCGGCCCTCGAGCTTGCCACGGCGGATCCCGGGGACCTGGAGGCGGTGCTGGGCGACGTCGATCTCGCGCTCGCCGAACAGGTGCCGGTGCTCCACGAGCTCGTGCGTCACGGGGGATGAGGACGAAATGGGAATCTTCGGAAGGCTCGCCCAACTCATCAAATCCAACCTGAACGATCTCATCAGCCGCTCCGAGGATCCGGAGAAGATGCTGAATCAGATCGTCATCGAGATGGGCGAGCAGCTCACCGAGGCGCGCAAGCAGGTCGCCGCCAGCATCGCCGACGAAAAACGCCTGGAGAAACAGGCCGCGGAGCAGGCGGCGCGCTCGCAGGAGTGGGAGCGGCGCGCGATGCTGGCGCTCCGGGCGGGCGACGAAGGGCTCGCGAAGGAGGCGCTCGCGCGCAAGAAGGAGCACGACGCGCTCCGCGACCAGTTCCTCGAGCAGCTACAGAAACAGCGGCACGCGGTGGAGCAGCTGAAGCTGGCGCTCCGTGCCCTCAACAACAAGATCGAGGAGGCCAAGCGCAAGAAGAACCTCCTCATCG
>QGUH01000381.1 GCA_003242355.1 Pseudomonadota bacterium | reverse complement strand
AACGTTGCGCTCTGCATCGCGCCCGAAACTACCATCCGACCCAGAGCCGGTCCACGCTCGCTCGGCCGCGATTTCGGCCCGATGAGGAAGCCCGAAACCTAGGCTTCGTCGTCGAGCCGCTCGCCGTGCAACCGGCTCTCCGCGGGCTCTTCGGGAGACGTGGCGCGGGCCGCTCGTCGCTCGGCGTCGTCGCGCATGGCACGCGACGCGCGCGCGGTCGGGAATCGGTCCCGACGCGGCAGACGCAGCACCACGCGTGTCCCGCGTGGCGACCGGTCCTCGAGCTCGATCGTGCCACCGTGAGCCAGCACGACCTGACGCGTGATCGCGAGGCCGAGCCCGGAACCGTGGCTCTTCGTGGTGAAGAACGGCTCGAAGAGCCGCGCGCGGTGCTCGGGATCGATGCCCGCCCCCTCGTCCTCGATCACGACCTCCACGCCGTCCGCGGTGCGCCGGACGCGGACGCTGATCGTGCCGCCGTCGGGCATGGCCTCGCGCGCGTTGCGCAGCAGGTTGAACAGCGCCTGTTTGATCTGGCCTTCGTCGACCGGCATCGACCCGAGCTGCTCGTCGATCTCGAGCTCGAGCCGAATCGAGGCCTTTTCGAGCTCTCGGCGGCTGAAGTCGCACGCGCCCCGCACGACGTCGGCGAGCTCCTCGAGGGCGACCGTGCTCGATCGCTGGCGAGCGAAGGCGAGGTACTGCTGACTGAGCGAGCTCAGCCGCTCGACCTCGCCCGAGATCGCGCGCACGAGCGCGCGCGCCTCTTCCGATTCCGGAGCGAGCTCTTCTTCGAGGAGCTCGAGATTCAGCGCGATGGAGGAGAGCGGGTTTCTGATCTCGTGCGTGACGTGGGCGGCCATCTTGCCGACGGTCGCGAGGCGCTCGGTCGCGACGAGCTGCTCGTTCGCCCGCGCGATGGCCTCGACCATGCCCTCGAACGTCGCGGAGAGCTCGCCGATCTCGTCGCCGGAGACGATGGGCTCCTTGGGCTCGAGATCGCCGCTCGCGACCGCCTTCGCGCGCTCGGTGACGAGCCCGAGCGGCAAGAGCACCCGGCGCGTGTAGAGCGCCATCAACAAGCCGACCAGTAGCCCGATCGTCGAGAGCAGGACGAGGAGCTTGAGCGCGAAGCGCTCCCGGAAGCGCGCCTGGTCGAGCAAGAGGTCGACCTCGCGTTCGACGCGTAGCTCGAGACGCCCGAGCCGCATCGATCCTTGCGAGCCGCGGGTCACGGCCTCGTCGCGCAGCCGCTCCGCGAGCGCGCTGTCGCCGCGCTCGAGAGCGCCGAACAGCCGCGCGAGCCGCTCCCCGTCGTCCTTGAAGAGCCGTTCGATCGCGCCCACCTCGGCGAGCAGCTCCTCGCCGACGCGGCGAGTTTCGGGATCGCCGGAAGCGAGGAATGCCCGCCCGATGGCGTCGCGCACCTCGCCGAACAACTTCGGGCGCCCGATGCGCAGCGCGAAATCGAACCACACGCGCAAGTCGGCTGGATTGCGTGCCGCGGTGATGTGGTTCAGTTGCGAGTTGTACGTGTCGTGCTTCGCGACGAGGTCGCGGACCGCGAGCGCGAGCGGGTAGTAGCCGGCGCGCATCAAGCTCGCCTCGCGCGCGGCGCTGCGCAGCGCGAGCGCGCTCCAGCCCGCGACGACGGCGAACGCCGCCACGACGAAGGCGTACGACAGGAGCACGCGTCGAACGACGCTGCGCTTCACCCGCGGTCGCGCTGCCCGGGCGCTCATGGCAGAACGAGCCGGCGGACGACGCTCGACAGATCGATCACCTCCGCGCCCACCGCTCGGAAGCGCCGCACCGAAGCGCCGCACGCAGTCACGATGCTGCCCCCGCCGAGCGCCTCGTGCTCGCTCACGCGACGGCGCGCGATGGCTTCGGCCGTCGCCGGGCGCGTCACCGGCAAAAGCGCGCCCGCGCCGGAGCAGCGCGCCCGTTCGCGACGGTACGTGAATTCCTGGACGGCGCGCGTGCTCGCTCGGCTCACGATGCGGCGCGGGGCGTCGTAGCAACCGAGGCCGCGGCCGAGCAAACACGGGTCGTGATACCGGAGCACGCGATCTCCGAAGACGGGCTCGGTCGAGCGCTTGCCGAGCGCGGCCGACGCCGCTTCCGCGAACGGTACGAACCCACGGCTCCGCAGGCGGTAGGCACAGCCGGAATCGACCGCGATCCGGCGCCCGGCGCCTCGCGCCCCGGCCACCATCGCCTCCTCGAGCTCGCGGGCGCGCCCCGGGTCGCCCGCGGCGTCGAGCGGCTGCCCGCAGCAACCCGAGAGCAGCCGAATCGGGCCGAACAGGGCGGCTGCCGCGCGCACCGCATCGAGCGCCTCCTCGGGCAGGTGGAGCGCGTACTCGCAACCGAGCACCACGGCCGTGGGCGCGTCGTCGCGATGACCGATGGACACGCGCAGCGCGCCAATGCGTTCGTCGAGCCGCGCGAGACGCCGCCGGTGCGCATGGCGCACGATCGTCGCGCCTGCGGGCGCGAGCCCGAGCCGGGTGTACTCCGCGCGGGCGCGATTGAGCGTTTCGGCGACGGGCGTGCGATGCTCGCAGATCTCCCGGCAGGCGAAACAGTGCGTGCACGCCCACGGCAGCGCCGCGTGCTCGCGGCTGGGCGGCGCCGCGCCGCGCGCGACGTCGTAGGTGCCACTCATCTTCCCCCAAGGCGTCACCGTCTCGAGCGCTTCCGCGTCCGAAATCGGACACGCGGAACGGCTGAGCTTGGGACAGAAGGCGCACGTCTCGAGGGCGGCGCGGCGATCCTCGAGCATCGTGAGCTTTCTTCGCGGTCTCATTGACTCTTCGGCGCGGCGGGACGCGTGGAGGGCCGAGCACGTTTGCCCGCGCGCTCCGGCGAGCTTCCCACCGGAGCCTTTTGCGGCAACCGAAGCTCGAACGTGGCGCCCTGCGGCGACGAGCTCACGCCCACCCCTCCGCCGTGCTCTTCGGCGATCTTGCGGACGATGGCGAGGCCGAGCCCGGTGCCCCCCTTCTTGCCCGCGGTGACGAAGGACTGGAACAGGCGCCCTTCGATCTCCTTCGGAATCCCGGGTCCCGTGTCGCGCACGCGGATCACGAGGACGAGATCTTCCATCTGGGCCTCGATGGTGAGCCGGCCCCCGCGCTCCCCCATCGCCTCGATGGCGTTGCGCGCCAAATTGTGAATCGCCCGAGCGACGCGGCTCTCGTCGAAGCGCGCGACGAGCTTCGAATCGACGTTGACGACGAGCTCGATGGGCTTGCCGCCGATTTCGAGCTCGATTTGACGCGCGAGGTCGGCGAAGAACTTCCGCAGCAGAACCTTGCGCACGAAGATGGTGCGCTCGCCGCGCGCGAACTCGAGCACTTCGCGCTGCATCGCGGTCAGGATGTCGAACTGCCGGAGGATCTCCTCCGAATATTCCTGACGCTTGGCGCGATCGTCGGCTTCGGCCATGAGCTGGACGTAGCCGCTGATCACGGTCATCGGGGCTCGGAAATCGTGGGTCACTTGAGAGAGCAGGCGGCCAATCGCGCTCAGCCGCTCCTCGCGCTCGCGCGCCGAGCTGGCGTTGAAGAGCCGCACCGCGGTGGACGTGTTGGCCGCGACGAGACGAACGATGGCGAAGTCCTCCTCACCGAATTCGGTGTCGTCCCGCTTGTTGTAGAGCGCGAGCGCCCCGAGCGCTCCCTCGTCTCCGTCGAGCGGCACCGAAAGCACGCGCGTGACCGGGAACGAGAAACGGCCCTCGACGCGCGGGCTCGGCGGAGCGTGCCGCGCGAAGTCGGAACCGGAAACGGGCTGCCCGGTCGCCAAGACGTGCCCCGGCACGCCCTCTCCACTCTTCACCCCGATGCGCTCGGGTTCCCTCCCGGGCTCGTAGAGGTGCGCGACGAGATCGCCCGTCTCTTCCGCCGCCAAGACGAGCGCCGCCGCGCGCGCGTCGCAGGCGTCGACCACGCGGTGGAGGCAGGCATGCACCAGGTCCTCGAGCGTGGTGGCGCGCGCCGTCGCCCGCTCGAGATCGAACAGGAGCGACAAATCCCGGACGCGGCGTTCGAGCTGTTCGGTGGTGTCGGAAAGCTGCTTGTTCTTCTGAATCAGCGAGAGGAACAAACGCGAGTTGTCGATGGCGACCGCCGCCTGCATGCTGAGCGACGACAGGATTGCCTCGTCCTCGTCCGTGAACTCGCCGCCCCCCTTCTTGTTCAGAACCTGAATCACACCGATGGTCCGCCCGAGGTGATTCTTGAGCGGCGCGGCCAACATGCTCTCGGTGCGATATCCGGTCAAAAGATCCCATTCGCGCTCGAAGCGCGGGTCCTCGTACGCGCGGCTCACGCGGATCGGCCTGCCGGTGAGCGCCACCGTCCCGGCGAGTCCGTGGCCGACGCGCATGCGGATGGATCGCACCTGTCCGCCGACGACCAGGCGACTGACGAGCTCTCGGCTCGACTCGTCGAGCAGGTACAGCGTCGATCGGTCCGCCTCGACGAGATCCGTCAGCTTGTTCAGGATGAGCTCGAGCAGCGCGTCGAGGTCGAGCGTGCTGCCGAGGGCGCTGCCGACTTCACGCAGCGCTCGCGAGATACGCTCCTCGCGGCGTAGCGCTTCGGTCAGCTGCTGGATGCGCTGCTCCAACGCCAACACCTGCTCGGATTCGGACCTCACGAGAGCAATCCCACCATGAAATCCAACGGCTGAGGAACGCTGCAAATCCGGGCCCGCTTCCAGCGTGGTTGTGTGTCGGCGAGCCCCCCGCGCCCTGCCGAACGGACCCCCACGGTGGGGCGCGTGACCCGATGGAGGGCGCGGAGACGGCGTGGGGACGCACCCAGGCGTTTGAACGCGTCGAAATGTGAAGGTAAAAGGAACCTATGGCGCTGAAACGGCTGCAACTGTTCGTGCGCGGGCGCGTGCAGGGCGTGTACTTCCGCGCCTCCACGCAGCAGGAA
>QGUH01000380.1 GCA_003242355.1 Pseudomonadota bacterium | reverse complement strand
TGTTTGACCCGTCGCCGATTGTGCTTCTTCTGGGGCTCCGCGCGCTGCGCAGCCTTCTCTAAGTTAGCTCGTCGTGCCGCCGTACATGGCTTCGGCGAGCTCGAAGGTGACGCTCTCGAGCTCCGAATAGGCGGCACGCAGGTCGTCGAGGCTCGCCCCGGTTTCGAGAATTTTGCGGAGCGCTTCGACGCGCGTCCGCACTTTCTCCACCTGGGCGGGGTCGAGCAAGTCGGCGTATCCGTCGAGGGCCTGGTCGGTCGTGTAGATCAAGGTTTCGGCTTGGTTGCGCATTTCGGCGAGCTCGCGCCGAAGCACGTCCGATTCCCGGTACTTCTCGCCTTCGCGGACGAGGCGCTCGATCTCGGCCTGAGACAGCCCGCTCGTCGGCGTGACGCTCACGGCCTGCGCGCGCCCCGTGCCGAGATCACGGGCCTCGACCGAGAGGATGCCGTTCGCGTCGATGCGAAACGTCACCTGAATCTTCGGCACGCCGCGCGGCGCGGGCGGGATCCCCGTGAGCTCGAAACGCGCCAGGCTCGTGTTGTCCGCCGCCATCTCGCGCTCCCCTTGAAGCACGTGGATGGGAACGAAGGGTTGGTTGTCCACGCTGGTCGTGAAGATCTCGCTGCGTTCCGTGGGCACCGTCGTGTTGCGCGGAATGAGCCGCGTGAAGACGCCGCCCCCGGTTTCGACCCCGATCGAGAGCGGCGTGACGTCGAGCAGCAGCACCTCGTCGATCTCGCCCCCGAGCGCCGCCGCGTGAATGGCCGCCCCCACGGAAACGACCTCGTCGGGGTTCACGCCCTTGTGCGGCTCTTTCTGGAACAACTCGCGCACCGCGCGCTGCACGGCCGGCATCCGCGTCATGCCGCCGACCAAGACGACCTGGCTCACCTTGTCGACGTCGAGCTTGGCGTCCGCGAGCACGGCGCGACAGCTCGCGATGGTTCGCTCGATGAGATCGGCCGTCAGGATCTCGAGCTCGCTCCGCTTGAGCGTGCGCTGCAAGTGCAGCGGCCCTTCGGGGCCGGAGGCGATGAACGGCACGTTGATCTCGGTTTCGAGAGACGCAGACAGCTCGTGCTTCGCCTTCTCGGCGGCTTCCCGGAGGCGCTGCAGGGCCGTGCGGTCGATCCGCAAGTCTACGCCGTACCGCGCGTGGAACTCGTCGGCGAGCTTGTTGACGATCCGCGCATCGAAATCTTCGCCGCCGAGGTGCGTGTCTCCGCCGGTGGCGCGAACGCTGAAAACGCCGTTTTGGATTTCGAGAATGGAAATGTCGAAGGTGCCGCCGCCGAGATCGTACACGGCGATCACTTCACGCTCCTTGCGATCGAGGCCGTACGCCAGCGCCGCGGCCGTCGGCTCGTTCAGGATGCGCTTCACTTCGAGCCCCGCGATGCGCCCGGCGTCTTTCGTCGCCTGGCGTTGCGCATCGTCGAAATAGGCGGGCACCGTGATCACGGCCTCGGTCACCGGCTCGCCGAGGTACGTCTCGGCGACTTCCTTGAGCGCCGCGAGCACGTAGCTCGAGATTTCGGGCGGCGAGTAGCTCTTGCCCTGAACTTCCACCCATGCGTCGCCGTTCGAGTGCCGAACCACGGTGTAGGCCACGGAGCGGCAGTGCTGGCGGACCGCTTCCGAATCGAACTTTTGCCCCATGAGCCGCTTCACCGCGGCGATCGTGTTCTCGGGGTTGGTGGCGGCTTGCCGCCGGGCAACTTGACCCACGAGCCGCTCGCCCTTGCTCGTAAATGCCACCACGCTGGGCGTCGTCCGCGCGCCCTCGGCATTGGCGATGACCTTCACCTCGGGGAGCCCCTGCGCGTTCGTTCCCTCCAGAACGGACACGCAGGAGTTCGTCGTCCCGAGGTCGATACCGATGATCTTACCCATGGGCGCCCCGAGGATAGCTCCGCGAGCGACCCCGAAACCAGTACGCGACTAGGAACTTCGCGCAGCGCCACGCGCTCCTTCTGTCGGAGAGTCTGCGCCTCGGCGCGACGTGCCCGTGATTCGGAGCCATTCGCGATTTCGAGGCGCGTGAGCTTGGCCGTGGCTCCCTAGGAGAGCTAAACTCTTCGGCTCACTCGATAAAAGGAGGGAACGCTGGCCGAGGGAAAGGACGCGGAGAACGCCACGGGAGAGCCTGTCTCCGTGAACCCGTTCGTCTCGGGAACGCTCCCGCGTGCGGAGCCGGCCGCTCCATACCCGCTCGAGCCGGAGCTCGAACGACGCCTGCGCGGGTTGACGCAGCTCGACGTGGTCGCGCGCGTGGCCGCGGGCATCGCGCACGACCTCAACAACGTGCTCACCGTCATCGAGACCTACACGGGCTTCGTCGCCGAACACCCCCTCGAGCCCAGCCAGCGGCGCGATCTCGAAGTGGCGCGCGAAGCCGCACGCCGCGGAGCCGCGCTGACGGCGCACCTGCTCGCGCTGAGCCGACCCACCACCTCCGAAACCCGATCCGTCGATCTGAACGATCTCGTGCTCGGGCTCGAGGGTGTGCTTCGCCGGGTGCTCCGCTCGGGGTTGCACCTCGTCGTGGAAGCGGCGGGGGCGCCGCTCCCCGTGCGCGTCGATCCGACGCAGATCGATCAAGCGATCCTGCACCTCGTCTTGAACGCGCGCGACGCGACGCCGGACGGTGGCACGGTGTCCCTCTCGCTCCGCAACTCCGTCGTCGGCCCCGGCCACCCGTTGTCGCGAAAGCTCGGTCCAGGCACCTACGCGGTGGTCGTCGTTCGCGACACGGGAGTGGGCATGGACGCGAAGACCCAAGCGCGCATCTTCGAGCCGTACTTCACGACCAAGCCCGGCGACGCGGCGGGGCTGGGCCTCGTGCTCGTGGAGGAAACGGCTCGAAAGTTCCGGGGCGCCGTGCACGTCGAGAGCACGCCGAATCAGGGCTCGGAGTTCTCGCTCTACCTGCCGCTCGCCACGCTTGCCGAACCGGAGCACGCTGGCGCGAAGGTGTCACCGACGGCACCCGTGGTGCTCGTCGTCGACGACGACGCGACCGTGCGCGCCGCCATCGGCCGCATCCTCACGACCCGAGGTTACGGCGTGCTCGAGGCCGCCGATGGCGCCGAAGCCGCGCAGCTCGCGAGCTCCTATCCCGGGCCGATCGCGCTCGTGCTCTGCGATCTCGTGATGCCGGGCATGGGCGGGCGGGACGCCGTCGAACGCATCCGTGCGAGCAAGCCCGAAGCACGCGTGCTGTTCACGTCTGGCTATCCGTTCGACCGTACGCACACCGTTGCTGCGGAAGCCTTCGTACAGAAACCGTTCAGCCCGGACGAGCTCACGAAGGCCGTCGAGCACTGCCTCACCCAGCCGCACCCGACGCAGACGGGGCCCGAGACGGCCGTCGTGCTCCTCGTCGATGACGAGCCCGCGCTCCGGTCGTCGCTGGTGCGCCTGCTCTCGGAATGCGACGTGACGACGCTGACGGCGAAGAGCAGCCTCCACGCGCTGCAGATTCTCGGCGAACGCCACGTGGACGTGGTCGTCTCCGATCAGTTCATGCCGGGCATGGACGGGGTGCGCCTGCTCGAGACCATTCGCGAGCGCTTCCCGCGGTGCACGCGCATCCTGTTCACGGCGCACCCCTCGTCGGACATCGTGCTCGAGGCGGTCAACCGCGGTGGCGTGCACAAGGTGCTCGTCAAGAGCATGCATCCCATCGCCATCCGCGACGAGATCGCGTACGCCGCAGAAGCGGCCCACCACGCCCGTGGCGGGCCGCCGCCGACGATCCGTCGCCCTTCGCGGAGCTGAGCGCGCACGCGCCGCTCTCGGCGCGCGGCCGAGCCCGAGCTCGAGGTCAGCTCGCCTTGGGCTTGGCCACGGCGACCATGGCCGGTCGGATCAGGTGATCCCCGAAGCGGTAGCCCGCCTGGATCTCGGCCGCGATGGTGCCCGGAGGGTGCTCCGAGGTCTCGATCTGCTGGACGGCGTCGTGGATCGAGGGGTCGAACGGCTGGCCCAGGGCCTCGATGCGGTGAATGCCGAGCCTGCCGAGGGTGTCGAGGAACAGGCGCAACACCATTTCCACCCCTTCGGCCAGGGACTTGACGTCCGTGGCGTGCTCGGCGTGCTGCACGGCGCGCTCCAGATTGTCGAACACCGGCAAGAGGTCGCGCAGCAAGTCGGCGCGGGCGCGCCGCTCGGCGTCTTCCATCTCGCGTCGCGAGCGCTTCCGGAAGTTGTCGAAATCGGCGGCGGTGCGCAGGAGCTGATCGCGCAGCCGCGCCGCCTCCTCGCGGGCCGCCTCCAACGGATCCTGTTCCGGGGTCGCTTCCTGCGCCTCCTTGGACTCGGTAGCCGGAGTGGCTTCGGCCGTAGCGGCCGGCGCGCTTGCGGCCGGCTCTACTCCGTTGCCCTCCACGACGTCGGCGGGTTTCGAGGATTGGTGGATGCTGTCTTCAGACACGCCGCGGAGTATAGTCGCCTACAACGGGATTTCAGCAACGCGCAACGCCCGCCCACGCCGCCGAAAATCCCCGGATCCGCAGAGTCGTTTCGCCCCAGATCCCCGAGCGGGCGACGGATCGGCATTCTCGCCTCGTTTCGTAGCGGCAGCTCGCCCCACCCGGCGGGGCCCCTCCCCATGCGCGAGCTCCACTTTCGGCGTTCCCGCCTCGCTACGGAGGGGCCGCTCACGCCAGCCAGCGGCATCCCGCTCCGCGCGCGCACTCCGCTTTTTCGGCGTTCCCGCCTTCGCTACGGAGGGGCCGCTCACGCCAGCCAGCGGCATCCCCCTCCGCGCGCGCACTCCGTTTTTTCGGCGTTCCTATCTCGTTACGGAGGGGTCGCTCGCGCCATCCGGCGGGGTCCCTCCCCCGCACGTACTCCGGTCGACACCGTTTTTTCGCATCTTGCGGCGCGTTCCCAACCGCTTGGTCGCTCCAGGGCGTCGTTCGGCAGCGCGGCCGACGAGCGACAGCGGA
>QGUH01000379.1 GCA_003242355.1 Pseudomonadota bacterium | reverse complement strand
GATAGGGGGGGGGAGGGGGCTCGGGCGTGCGAATAGCCCCCGCTCGCTCTCACCGGGAAAAGCAGCCGCTTCAGCGCGAACGGTGAGCCGCACGGAAAGGCCGTCGTGCGTGCGCGCGGACACGCCGCTGTCCATGAGGAGGTTCTCTCGAACCCGATCCGCGAGCACGACCTCGTCGGCCGTCGTCCGAAAGATCTCGAAGCCGCGTTGCGCCAAGATTCGCTTGAGTTCCCGGGGCGTGGGGTGGGGCATACGGGGAATTCGGGGGCGTTGGCCCCAAAGCCTAGGAGTGAGGGAGGAGGCCGCGGGAGCGGACCGATTCCGCGCGCGAACGGCTTACGAGAAGGGGGAGGATGGGCGCGTGCGTCACGACGAGGCGCCCGGCTGAAGAGGCCAATTCAGCGGAAACCGTAACGAAATGTGCTCACGACCGTCAAGCTGGCTGCCCACGAGCGCGGAGCGGGTGCAGACCGCTACGGAGTTTTGTGGCGGGAGCGCACGCGGAGCGCGAGCGCTCCCGGGGTTTTTCGATGGAGCAGCCGCGGGTGGTATCCTTCGCGCAGCTCATGACGGAACCTTCCGATCGTCCGGTGCCTGCGCAGCGGCGCCAGCAAGGAGGGGCGCGCGTGGAGGTTTCCGAACGCGTGACCCTGCGCGCGCCAGGCTTCGAGACCACCGGCTGGACGCTCAACGTGAGCCGCGGCGGGGTGCGCGCGGTGGTGGAGGACGAGGTGCCGGAAGTGGCCGAGTGCGAGCTCGTGCTCGGAGACGACGCATCGGGTCGACGCGTGCGCGTCGTGTGGCGCAAGCAGGCCAAAGACGGCGAGATCCTCGGCCTGCAGTATCTCGACGTGCTCACTTCCGATCTCCCGCCGCCTCCCGAAGGCTCCGACCTCCCGCCGCCTCCCGAAGCCGACTAATGCGCTCCCTCCGTGAGCTGTTCGGTCCGCGGGGGCCGTTCGCGTCGGAGCTCGGGGCGTACGAGGAACGTCCCGGGCAGCTGGCGATGGCCGAAGCGGTGGAGCGCGCGCTGCGCGAAGATCGCCTGTTGCTCTGCGAGGCGGGAACGGGAACGGGCAAGACGCTGGCGTATCTGGTTCCGGCGCTGCTCTCGGGGCGCAAGGTCGTCGTCTCGACCGCGACGCGCGCGCTCGAGGAGCAGATCGTCTCGAAGGACATTCCCATCGCGTGCCGCGCGCTCGGCATCGAGCCGCGCATCGCGCTGATGAAGGGTGTTTCGAACTACCTGTGCCGCCGGCGGCACGCGGAGTTCGTCAAAAGCCCGGAGAGCTTGCGCCCGGGGTACGCCCGCAGCTTCGCTCAGGTGCAGTCGTTCGTCGCCGAGACGGAGACGGGCGATCTCTCCGAGCTCGCGGGGCTGCCGGAAGACGACCCCGTACGCCTCGAGGTCGCCTCGTCGACGGACACGCGCATCGGCAGCGCCTGCTCGTACTACGACGAGTGCTTCGTCACGCGCATGAAGCGGGAGGCGGAAGCGGCGCAGCTCGTCGTCGTCAACCACCACTTGTTCTTCGCGGACGTGGCGCTGCGCGGTCCGCATCCGGCGCGCGTTTTGCCGGACTACGACGCCGTCGTCTTCGACGAGGCGCACCAGCTCGAAGACATCGCGACGGAGTTCTTCAGCGTGCGCGTGTCGAGCGCGCGCATCGCACGGCTGCTCGAGGACTTGCAGCGGGCGCTCTCTCAATCGGGAGCGGCCGATCCGCTCTTCGCCCGCACGCCCGTCGCAGGCGAGGGCCCCTCGGGCGTGCTCGCGCTGGTCGAGCGGGCTGCGGCGGCGTTCTTCGCCGAGCTCGGCGCGCGCGTCGAGTCGGGGGAAGGGCGCATCGCCATCGAGCCGGACGTTTTCTCGGGGGATTTGCAGCGGCGCGCCTTCGAGCTCGATTCCGCGCTGGAAGGGCTCGCGGCGCTCGCGGCGAGCGCGGCCGGACGTCTCGTCGAGGCACCGGATCGCGTGACCCGACGGCGCGGCGAAGCGCTTTCCCTGCTCGAACGGCGCGCCGAGCAGTTGCGCGAGCAGCTCTCGATCGTGGTCGAGGGCGGACGCGGCCGCGTCGTGTGGCTCGAACGCACGCCTCGGCGCGTGACGCTCAGCTCCTCTCCAGTCGATCTCTCGATCCTGCTCCGGGAGCGCGTGTTCGAGCGTGTGCCGGCGTGCGTGCTGACGAGCGCGACGCTCTCCACCGGCGGATCCGAGCGCCCGGGAACGTCGCCGTTCGCGTACGTGCGCGCACGGCTCGGTCTCGACGATCCCACGCAGCCCGTCGACGAGCTCGTCGTGGGCTCTCCGTTCGATTTCGCGCGCCAGGCCGTGCTCTACACGCCGCGCGACTTGCCCGCGCCGGGCACGGTCGAGTTCTTGGATGCCGCGAGCGAGCGCATCACCGAGCTGGTGAGCCTCACCGGAGGCGGCGCGTTCGTGCTGACGACGAGCGTGCGCGCGATGCGCGAGCTCCACAGGAGGCTCGCGGCCACGCTCGGCGGGTATCCGTTGATGGTGCAGGGCGAGGCACCGAAGGCAGCGCTCGTCGCGCGCTTTCGAGCCGCGGAGAACGCGGTGCTCGTCGCCACGATGGGATTTTGGGAGGGCGTCGACGTTCCGGGGCGCGCGCTCCGGCTCGTCATCCTCGAGAAGATCCCGTTCGCGGTGCCGACCGACCCGATTCTGGTCGCCCGCTCACGCGCGCTCGAGGAGGCGGGTAAGAATCCGTTCCTCGAGCTCTCCGTGCCCGCGGCGGCGCTCTCGCTCAAACAGGGGTTCGGGCGACTGATTCGCTCGCAGCAGGATTTCGGAATCGTGGCTCTGCTCGACGAGCGCGTGCACCGGCGCGGCTACGGCGCCCGCTTGCTCGCTGCGCTCCCCCCGGCCGTGCGCGTGACGGATCTCGAGCCGGTCCGCCGCTTCTGGGAAGCGGCGGACCGCTGATCTCGAGGGCAGTGCCGCTCAGCGCCGGCCCCGCGCGGAGACTTTCTTCTTCGCCGCGCTCGCCGCGACGGTCTTCGACCGTGCGCGGGCGGGCGCCTTCTTCGCCGGGGCTCGCTTCGCGGGAGCCTTCCTCGCCTTTGCGGGCGCGGGGCGCTTCGCGGAGCGGCTCATCTGCTTTGCGGGTGCTTTGGCGGGAGCAGCGCGCTTCGGTGCGGCCTTCTTCGGGGCTTTCGCGCGCGCCGGAGCCGCCTTCGGAGCGGCTTTGGCCGCCTTCTTTCCGCGCGCGGGAGGCATCGCCTTCCCGGGCGCCTTCTTCTTCACGGGACGACCGCGCTGGGCCGTCGCCCGTGCGGGCGCCGTCGTGCGCGCGCCACCACCGGCCGCCCTCTTGGCCGGCGCAGCGGGAGCCTTTTTCGCCGCCTTGGCCACACCGCGACCGGTCGCCTTCTTCGCCGCGGCCCCCTTGACGGGTCGCCGCGCGCGCTCGGGCGGCGCCACAGCGCCGGTCGCTTTGGCGCGTCCACCGCGCGCCGGTGCCTTCGCAGCAGCAGTCTTGCCGGCAGCAGCAGTCTTGCGGACGGCACCCCGTGCGGCGCCTGCCGCCGCACCTTCGATTGCGACGCGACGCGGACCGGGGCGTGCCTTGACGGGCGGCTTCGGCGCGACCTCGGCGCGCTTGCCGCGTCGTGCGGAGCCGGCAGCGGGAAGCGTGGGACGTTCGACGCGCTTCTGAGCGGCTCGAGGCTCGGGCTTCTCCTCCTCCTCTTCTTCTTCGCCGGCCCCCTTTTCCTCTTCTTCCTCTTCCTCGGCGCGCGCCTCTTCCTCTTCTTCTTCGCCTTCTTTTTCTTCGTCGTCTTCTTTCTCGGCGCGCTCTTCGTCTTCTTCGTCCTCGTCCTCGTCTTCTTCGTCCTCGTCCTCGTCTTCTTCGTCCTCGTCTTCTTCGTCTTTCTCAGCGCGCGCTTCTTCCTCGTCCTCCTCGGACTCGTCTTCTTCGTCGCGCTCTTCGTCTTCGTCTTCGTCGTCTTCGTCGCGCGACTCCTCCTCGTCTTCGTCCTCGTCGTCCTCGTCGTCGTCGCGCGTCGACTCGGCTGCGGTGGCTTCCGCCGTCTCAGCCGATTCCTCGCCCCAGGAAAGGTCCTCGTCCTCGTCCACGTCGTCCTCGTCTTCGTCTTCGTCTTCGTCGGCCTCGGGCCCCTCGACGTCTTCTTCGTCCTCGTCCAGCTCTTCCTCTTCGCTCGCATCGGCGCGACCGACCGCGCCTGCGCGACGTCGCTCGAGCACCTCTTCGATCTTCTCGTCGAGATCGGCAAACTCGAATGGCTTGTCGATGTGCGCGTCCGCGCCGTAGAGCGGGGAAGTCATCTCGTTCAGGTTTTCTCCGATGCCGGTGAGCATCAGTACGCCGGTGTGTGCGAGTGAAACCGCTTCGCGGATTTTCCTGCACACCTCCCAGCCGCTCATGCCCGGCATCATCACGTCGAGAACGACGAGGTGCGGCAAGTGCTCGTGTGCGAGCTGCCACGCCTCATCCCCGTCCGCGGCCTCCAAGACGTCATAGCCTTTGGCACGCAAATGGCTTGATACCATTGCCAGTGTGCTCGGCTCATCGTCGGCCACCAGAATCAGGGTCTTGTCGTTGTTGGAACCAGTTGCCATGCGCGCCTCGAAAGCCCGGCCATTCGAGCGTAGTGGCCGAGCCACGGCAAGGGCTTTAGTCCAGTTTCCGGCGCCCGCACGCCTCGGGTGTGCGGAACAACCAGGGCGGTGCTTAACTTGGGGCATGTTCGCGGACGCTGCCCGGTACGCCATCGCCCTCGGCGCCGTGCGCGGGCGGGAATCTCCGGGGACCGGTGACGGACGCTGATCGTCTCCGCCCCATGCGACGCGCGGCCGCGCGCTCTGCCCGCCGGCTCCGGCATCGTGCCGCGCTCGCCCGCCTCGCGGCGCTCCTGCCGCTTCCGTTCGTGTATGCGGCCGTCGCGCTCGCGGCCATCAAGGTCCTCGGCCTCGGCGCGCAGGCCGAAG
>QGUH01000378.1 GCA_003242355.1 Pseudomonadota bacterium | reverse complement strand
AGAATCCGAAGCCCGGGGCGCCGCAGGGGGCCGGCCGGCCCGGGGCGCCACCTGGAGCCCGCCGGGAGCGGGGCGGGCGGGCGCTGCTGCGAAGGCGCCCGAGCGCCCCCGCCTATCGCCGTCCACGAATGCTGCGCGACGGAACAGCACGTCACGGGGGTCGACGGCGGCCCGAGCCGCAAGCGCTCGGAACGGAGCATCGGTCGTGGTTGCGTACCGCTCGACGAAGGGCTCGGGATCGAGCCTGCCCGACGCGAGGAGCACCAAGAGGGCCTCGGCCGCAATGGCGTCGTTCCCCTCGCCGCGGCGCCTGAGGTCATCCTCTACCGGCCGCGCACAGAGACGCAGGCTCCGCACCCGCGAGACGGCGTCCCGGTCGCGTGCCGAGGCGATCTCCCGACGCAAGACCGCTTCCGCGAGCTCCGTGGTGGCGGCGCGATCGAGCCGTCCCGCCGCGGCCGCGGCAGCGATCTCTTGGCGAAGATCGTCGAGGGTGCCGTGGAGGGCGGCCCGCACGGGGCCTTTCGGCGCGCACGCCGCGACACCGAGAACGAGAGGCCCAACACCGAGAACGAGACGAGCCAGCAGGGGGCGGAAGCGCATGGATGCCCCCCGGATAGCAAACGTCCGGAAGGGCCGCCGATCTTTCGGCGAAGCCCCCACCCGCCGAGTGCCGATCCCCCCCTTCGCGCGCCGACTTGGACCCGATGTCGCGCGGGAAGGCGGAAGCGCGCGGGGCGAATGCCGATCACCCCTTCGCGGACCGACTTTGGACGCGATGTTCGCGCGGGAAAGCGGAAGCGCGCGGGACGAATGCCGATTACCCGGACCGACTTTGGACGCTCCTGCCCTCGAACGGTCCGGAACGCGCCGCTAGAACGCCGATCGCTTCGACTGATCGGCGTTCTAGTCTCGTTTCGAAGGGGCGGCACGCGCCGCCCCTCCCCGCCGAAGTGAATTCGGCGAGGCCCTCCCCACGCGGGCACTCCGTCCGAAGCTGTTTTCCGCGTATTTCGGCGCGTTCCCAACCGTTTTGTCGCTCTAGGCGCCGGAGACAGCGGCTTCGCCGAGCTCCCGCAGGATGAGCGGCGTTTTCAGGGAGGCTCCCCGCCGAAAGCCTCGCGAGCTCGTCAGTTGACGCGCGTTTCGCTGGAGCTCGCGTGCCCGGCCTGCGGCTCCTCACGGGCAGAACGGGCGATGGCGTCGCGCCGGACGCAGGCCGCTCGCACGAAGTGCGAAAAGAGCGGATGAGCGGCCATGGGACGGCTCTTGAACTCCGGATGGAACTGGCAGCCCAGGAAGTACGGATGGTTGCTGAGCTCGATGATTTCGACGAGCGATTCGTCCGGGCTCGTCCCGCTCAGCGTGAGACCACCTTGCACCAAGACGTCCCGGTAGGCGTTGTTGACCTCGAAGCGGTGGCGGTGCCGTTCGGAGATCTCCTCTTTCCCGTAGATCTCGAGCGCGCGCGTTCCCGGCTTGAGCACGCAGGGGAACGCTCCAAGGCGCATCGTGCCGCCCTTGTCGTGCACGCCCCGCTGATCGGGCATCAAGTCGATCACGGGATGCGCGCACTCCTTGTCGACTTCCGTCGTGCTCGCGCCCCGCAGCCCGCAGACGTTCCGCGCGAACTCGACCACGGCGAGCTGCATCCCGAGACAAATCCCGAAGAAGGGAACGCCGTTCTCCCGCGCGAAGCGGATCGCGGAGATCTTTCCTTCCACGCCGCGATCGCCGAACCCGCCGGGGACCAGGATCGCGTCGAGACCGCTCAACAGCGCTTCGGCGCTTCCGCGCTCGAGCTGTTCCGAGTCGAGGTATTCGAGCTCGACCGCGACGTCGTTGGCGAGACCGCCATGCACGAGCGCTTCGTGCAACGACTTGTAGCTGTCCTTGAGGTGGACGTACTTGCCCACCACGCCGATGCGCACCGATCCGTTGGCGGGCTTCTTGAATTTCTCGACCGTGCGCTTCCACGGCCCGAGCTCCGGCTGGCGCGACCAGATGTTGAGGCGCTCGGCGATCTGACTGTCGAGCCCTTCGGCGTGGAGCACGAGCGGCAGCTCGTAGATGCACGAAACGTCGACGGCGGAAACGACACGCTCGACCGGCACGTTCGAGAACAGCGCGATCTTCTCCTTGACGCCGCGCGCGATGGGCCGATCGCAACGGCAAATGAGGATATCGGGCTGAATGCCGATCTCGCGCATCTCGCGCACGGAGTGCTGCGTCGGCTTGGTCTTGAGCTCGCCGGCGGTCGCGATGTGCGGCACGAGCGTCACGTGCACGCTGATCGCGTTCTGCTCCCCCACCTCGAGCTTGAGCTGACGGATCGCTTCGAGGAACGGCAAAGATTCGATGTCGCCGACGGTTCCACCGATTTCCACGATCGCGATGTCCGCCCCGTCCGTCGCCTCGTGAATGCGTCGTTTGATCTCGTCCGTGATGTGCGGGATCACCTGCACGGTGGCGCCGAGGTACTCACCGCGCCGTTCCTTGCTGATGACCGCTTCGTAAATGCGCCCCGTGGTCGCGTTGGCTTTCTGCGTCAGGCGACAGGACGTGAAGCGTTCGTAGTGGCCGAGATCCAGATCGGTCTCGGCACCGTCATCCGTGACGAAGACCTCTCCGTGCTGGTACGGGGACATCGTCCCCGGGTCGACGTTGATGTAGGGATCGAGCTTCATCAGGGTGACGCGCAGGCCGCGCGCCTCCATGAGCGCTCCGATCGATGCGGATGCCAGGCCCTTACCGATGGAAGAGACGACTCCACCGGTGACCAAGACGAACTTGGTTCGCCGACTCACCGGAAAGCCTCCGTCACGGACCTCGTACCTATCATCTTTCCTTCCTTGATGCATCCCCGGATCTCACCGACCCACGACGCAACGCTCGCGCGAGTGGACCATGCCAGCATTTCTGCACCGTTGCGGGGCCTCCTCCGGTGACGGGCCGGCACGTTTCTGCACACGCGCACGCGCTGGATCGCACGAACGGCGACCGGTTGGGGCGCCGGCGTTCTAGAGCACGGCAGCGCGACCGTCCAGCGCCTCGCGCGACCCCGCGCCGTTCGACTCAGAAGGTGCCCGTGAGCCCCAAGCCCACGCCGTCGTGTCTCGTCACGAGAACCGGACGAAAGGAAGCGCTCGCTGCGCGTTCGGTACCGGGCGGAGCAGTGGGTAAGAACAACCCTTCGGCGAGCATGGCGAGCCCACCGAGCTGACCGATTCCGTCCACTGCGATCAGAATCGCGCGCACGACGACCGACGCGGTGCTGCAGTTCGGCTCGTCGCTCGGGCAACCCGTTTCGCCGAGAGCGATCCACGGCCCGACGACTGGAATGCGCAAATCCGTCGCCCCCGGCGCATCCGGATAGAGGAACGAAGCGCCGAGCGCGGCGCCGTACCACGCGGCAGCGAGCGCCGCGCCCGTGAGCGCGACCGCGCCGCGCGCGCTCGGCGGTGGATACTCCGTGGGAAGCGCCCCCTCGGATGCCGTCGGTGCGCTCGCATCCGCTTTCGTTTCGACGCGCGGCGTTTCAGCACGCGCGCTCTCCGCTGCGAGCGCAATGACGATGCCCGAGAAGACCACGGTGAAGCGTCGCACGGCGCGAGTCTTTCCGTGAACGGCGGCTGCGGCAAGCTCAAAGCGCGACACGGCGTTCGTCGAGGGCCCGAGAC
Organism: Pseudomonadota bacterium; assembly: GCA_003242355.1. GTDB lineage: Bacteria > Myxococcota_A > Polyangia > Polyangiales > Polyangiaceae > PMG-095. The sequence continues at coordinate 1,296 of QGUH01000378.1, read as the reverse complement.
GACGGCGGAGCGTGTTAAGCTCCGCACTCGCGAGAGGACGAACGCTCCCCGCATCGCTCGGCTGGGCCCTGCTCCCCCATGCACCGCTCGCTCCACGATAGCGCTTCCGCCAGCGCTCGCCCCACACGGCGTGCGTTCCTCGGCTCCGCCGTCGGCATCGGGCTTTTGCTCACGAAACCCGGGTACGCCGAGCAGGCCCTCCCCCGCGAAGCCCCCACGCGAGCCCCCACCGCACGCTCGAATCCCATCGAGCAGGCGGTCGACGAGCTCGCCCGCTGGGCCCGTGCGCAGAAAGCGGAGCTCGGCGCTTCGGTGCTCGACCTCCAAACGGGACGCGAGGTGGCGGCAGCCTCCTCGGAGCGCGTGCTCAATCCCGCATCGAATCAGAAGATCTTGACGGCCTGCGCAGCGCTCGAAGTGCTCGGCCCGGCACACCGTTTCGTAACGAGCCTGCACGGACGGAAGGAGGGCTCCGTGCTCTCCGAGCTCGTCCTCCGCAGCGATGGCGATCCGGACCTGCGCACGTCCGATCTCGCCGAGTTCGTCCATCGCCTGCGCCGTCTTGGCGTGCAGCGCGTGCAGGGCGACATTTTCGTCGACCAGAGCGCGTTCGATCGCAAGTGGGAGCCGCCCGCGTACGAGCAGCGCCCGGACGACTGGGCTTCGTATCGATCACCGGTGAGCGCGGTCGCCGTCGACGGAAATGCGCTCGTCTTGCACGTGGTTCCGACCACGGAGGGAAAACCGGCGCTCGCGTGGGTCGATCCGCCGGGAATCGCCGAGATCACGGGGGAGATTGCGACCGCGGGACGCGACGCGCCTTCGGACGTGCGTCTGAGCGTCTCTCCGCAGGGTGAGAAGATGCGGGTCGTCGTCGGCGGCAAGGTGCCGAGCGGCGGGCGCCCCGTCGTGCTCGCACGACGCATCGCCGCGCCCGAGCTCGCTCCCGGCCACGTGCTGCGTGCGCTGCTCGCGCAGCACGGCATCACCGTCACCGGACGCGTCAAGTCGGGGGGCGCCGGGTTCGAGGCCGAGCTCGTACGGCGTGAATCCCGCCCGCTTTCGGAGCTGGTGCACGCGCTGGGCAAACAGAGCGACAACTTCGTGGCCGAAATGCTGCTCAAGGCGATGGGCCGCTCCGGCTCCGAAGCAGGCACGTCTCAAAAGGGCGCGCAGGTCATCCAGGACATGCTCCGCCGTCTCGGCGCGTTGACGCCGGGAACGCGTATCCTCAACGGCTCGGGCTTGTACGACGCGAACCGCATCAGCGCGTTCACGCTCACGCGCGTGCTCGCG
>QGUH01000377.1 GCA_003242355.1 Pseudomonadota bacterium | reverse complement strand
TGAGTTCGGGGTTTCCCGGCCGGGGGGGGGGAAGGATTTTGGGGATTTCCCCGTGAATGCCCTTCGCGTCGTCGACGACGAGCCCGCGGAACGTGTCGGGCTGTGTGGTCGCGACCATACCTTCGATGCCATGAGCATGATCGGCCGCAATGCTTGAGTCGTTCAGGGGGAAATCGTCGGCAGCGGCTTCTCACCCCTCGGAGTCGTTCGAGGGCAACGAACGTGCGCAGCGGAAGCCGATGCCGTGGCTCCGCGCGGCCGGATCTTGCGCGTAGCGGAAGGAGGGGCGGAGCCAGGTCGCGTAGCCGCCGTTCCAACCGCCGCCGCGGATCACCTTGCGCTCTCCGGTTTCGGGGCCCTTGGGATCCCGTTTCGCCTCCTTGGTGTACGGCCCGTACCAATCGGCGACCCACTCCCACACGTTGCCGACGACGTCGTATGGCCCGAAACGAGACCGTCCGGCCTCGAAGCGCCCGACGGGCGCCGTGGTGGGGAAGCCATCGTCTTCGTCGTAGAGCGCGGCGAGCGCGGTCTTGTTCTTCTTGCCCCATGCGACGCATTCGCGGCCGCACGCGTTCAGGTGTTTCGCCGTGGGCGTTTCGTCACCCCACGGGTAGATGCGCCCGTCGGGGCCACGCGTCGCGTACTCCCACTCCGACTCCGTGGGCAGGCGCTTGCCCGCCGCCTCGCAGTAGAGCAACGCCATCTCCCAGGTGACGCAGTTGATCGGATGATCGAGCCGATCGGGATCGTCGATCGTGCAGAGCGGCGAATAGATGCGCCGTTCGGCGTCCGTGATCTTCGGCCAGTCGACCTCGGTGCTCGCGCGTTTGCACTTGCCGACGTCCGAGCAGGCCTTGTACTCGCGCGCCGTCACCTCGAACAGGTCGATGCAGAACGCGGCGAGCGTGACGTTGTGCGCCGGGCGTTCGTTGTCGAGCGCGTCCTTCTCGTCGGACCCCTGGAAGAACTGCCCCGCGGGGATCTTCGCCATGTTCTCGGGGCAGGTGGGCTCCTTGGGCGGCGGCGGGGCGGCGCTCGCCGTGGGAGCGGTCGTCGAAGCGAGGGCGCCCACGGGCTGCGCCTCCGGTTCGGAGCCCCGAGTGTCGCGGAGCGATCGGAAAAAGACGAGGGCTCCGAGCGTCGCCGCGACCAGGCCGAAGCCCGCGATCACGAGCCCGGGCCCGCTGCGGCGCCGACCGACGTCTTGCGAAAGCGCGGTCGTTCCACCGGTGGCGACACGGTTTTCGGGCCCTGCGTCCGAGCGCGCGAGCGGGCTCTCTGGTAGCGGTTCGACGCCGCGCGGCGCCGGAGGTTGCGCAAGCAACGTGGACGGCTCCGGACCCGCGCCAACCGGAGACGCGAGCACCGTTTCGTCGAACGGGCTCCCACGACCCGTCGTTGCGATGCCGAGCCCGGCCTCGCGCGTTGCGGCTTCGAGCGCGGCCCAGAACTCGCCGGCACGCGCGTACCGCTCGCGGGGATCGACGGCGAGCGCCCGCTGGAACACGAGCTCGACGGAATCGGGGAGGGAAACGCCGAGCGTGCGTGGGGTCGGCCGGCGCGCGGGGTTCGCAGTGGCGTAGCCGAGCTGGACGACGTCGTTGCCCTCGAGCGCCGTGCGCCCGGACAACATCTCGGCGGCGACGAGCGCGAGCGCATACACGTCCGTCCAGGGCCCGGTGGCGCCATGCGACCGCGTGAACTGCTCGGGAGCGCCGTATTGCGGCGTGAACGATGCGATCGCCGTCCCCGTCTTCGCCAGTGCGGCTTGGAACTGCGAGTTGTCGGCCATCATCTTGGCCACGCCGAAATCGAGGACCTTCACCGTGGCCCGACCGCTCCGCGGGTCGCCCAGCACGAAGACATTGGCGGGTTTGACGTCGCGGTGGGCGATGCCTTTTCCGTGTGCGACGTCGAGCGCCGCGGCGACCTGAGCGAGCAGCCGCACGGCCTCGCCGAGCGTGAACGGCGGGCGCCCGGCCGCGCGATCGCTCTCCAAGATCTGCTCGAGACTCTGCCCCTCGAGCCACTCGAGCACCATGAAGGGGACCCAGGCGCCCGAGGGCGTCGTGAACACGCCGACGTCGCGCGCCTGGACGATCGCCGCGGTTTCGCTCGAAAGCTCGGTGAGCAGCGCTCCCTCTTGGATGAACGCGTGCTGGAATCGAGCGCGTTCGTCGACCGGCACCGCCGACAAGCCGTTGAAGCATTTGATCGCGACGGGCTTGTTCCAAATGGTGTGCTGGGCTCGGTAGACGACGGCGAAGCCGCCCTCGCCGACGAGCCGCTCGATCCGGTACTTGTCGGCTACGACGAGCCCTACGATTCCCAAAGGATCCCGTTCGCTCATGATGGCTTTCCGTCGGGGGTGAGGCGCTCTCGACACGGGCCGAGAACGGCGCCGCGCTCGGACAAATCCGCGAGGAGCCGTGCCGTGCCGGAGAGCACGGCCTCCGAAAGCTCCGTACGGTGCTGCGCCGTGGCTGCGAGCAGGCTCCGGCGCAACGAAGCGCCGCGCAGGAGGTGATCGACGATGCTCGCCGCGAGCGGCGTGAGCGCGAGATAGCGCACGCGGTGATCGGGGCCGCGATAGACGAAGAGGTGCGTCTCGCGCCGCTCGGGTAGCGTGCGATCGTCCACGTCGTCCGGAAGCTCGTGCACCGCGTACGCGTAGTGAACGAGGCGCGCGGCTTCGGTGAAGCGCAGGCCCGCGTCGAGGTCGAGCGCTGCGTCGGGCTCGGCCTGCCCGGGCGGCGCCGCCGCGACGACGATGCGCAGGGCCTCGTGCCGCGCCAGGTCGAAGAGGTACGGAGCAATGCGGCCGTCGTTCGCCCAGAGCGGCTCGCAGAAATTTAGGAACTCGCTCGCGACGTCGCGCAGGTAGTGCGTGGTCGGCCCGTGCTCGGCGAGGAAGCGCGAGAAGTATTCGTCGAAGAGGGGCCCGAGCCGGGCGATGGCGCGCGGCATCGCCACCTCGAGCGCGTGCTCGAGGGTGTCGCGCACGAGCGAGCGATACACGAGCAATCGGTCGAGCCCTTGCTCCACGAGAGCGCGTGCGTCGTCGTCCGTCACCCCATGACGCGAAAGGAAGGCGCGGAACGCTTCCGCGTCGTTCGCGGCGAGCGGCGCGCCGAGCACGAGCTCGGTGAGCGCCGATTCAAGCGCTTTCTGCATGGTTCGGCTCGAGCGATCGCATCACGCGAGAGTACACCGACCGCACGCGCGCGACCTCTTCGAGCAACACCGCGAGCGGCGGAACGTCGTTGTCGCGCTCCAGCAAGACGGGCACGGGGCCCGTGCGCTCGAGCGCGTAGGCGAGCAGGTCGTAAACGGGGTCGATCACTTCCGCGCCGTGCGTGTCGATGATGAGTCCGCTTTCGCGCCTTTCGTGCCCGGCGATGTGGATCTCGACGACGCGGTCGAGCGGCAGCGCGCGCAGGAACGCGTACGGGTCGTACCCGTGGTTGACGGAGTTGACGTACACGTTGTTCACGTCGAGCAAGAGCCCCGCCTCACTCCGCTCGACGACGCGCGCCACGAACTCGGCCTCGGGCATTTCGGGGCGCCCGAGCGCGGCGTAATAACTGATGTTCTCGAGCGCGAACGGCACCCCGAGCACGTCGCGCACGCGCCGGGCCCGATCGGCGACGCGCGTCACGTTCTCCTCCGAGAACTTGAGCGGCAGAAGATCGTGCAGCATGCGCCCGCCACTGCTCGAAAAGCACAAGTGATCGGAGTGGAACGGGGTTCCGAGGCGGGCGATCTCTCCGCGGAGCTCGGTGAGGTACTCGCGATCGGGCGGATCGGTGGCGCCAATCGAGAGCGTGAGCCCGTGCGTCACCAGGCGGTACCGATCGCGGAGCTTCTCGAGCTGCGCCGGGTAGTAGCCGCCGCGGCGCATGTAGTTTTCGGGAGAAACCTCGAAGAAGTCGACGTCGAGCGGGGGCCCATCGACGACGTCCTCGAGGAACTCCCAGCGCAGGCCGAGCCCGACGCCCGCGAGCGTGTCGTGCGCCGTACGGGCGTCGCGCTCGCTCCGCTTCCGCATCAGCCGCAGGTCCCCGCGCCGCACCCGCCCTGGGCGCCGCCGGCCTTCTTCTTCTTGTTGCCGCCGCACTTGCCCGGTGCGCACTTGCCCGGCGCGCAGCTCGCCTTCGCGCCCGAGTCCTTCTTCGGGTCGCTCGCGGCCGGCGGGGCAGCGGGTGTTGCGGGCACCGCGGCGGCATCGGGCGCCGCGGGAGTCGCGCCTTCGGCAGCGGCCGATGCTTCGCCGTCGGCTGGAGCAGTGGCGGCGTCCGGGGTTGCGGGCTCGGCTGGAGGCGGCGGTGCCTCCGTGGCGGCGCCGGTTTCCGAGAGGGGAGCTGCGCCTTCGGCGGGTAGCGCGGCCGGAACCTCCTGAGCCTCGACGGGCGTCTCCGCGGGCGGAGTCGAGCTCGCGCACGCAACGACACCCGTTGCCGTCAGCGCGGCGAGCGTCGCTCGGATCTGTTGGAACGAAAGCGATTGGGCCATGAAATGTCTCCTTGTCTTTTCTGCCTCGCCGAAACGCCCGCTTGCGGGCTTTTGGCACCCGCAACCGACGGACGCGGCCCCCTGGGGCGCGCCGCGCCGGGGGCAAGCTTACGTCAACTCGCCCGAAACGACGCGAGAGAGGGGGCGGCCGGCGCCCTCTGCGGCAGAAAGCCTCGGGAGCTCGACGAAGCAATGCGCTGGCACCGATGGACGCGCCCAGGGGCGCGCCGTGGCGAGCGCAGAATCATCGACGCGCTCGAGTCGAGAGCGCCGGGGCAGCGGGAACGGAGGGGTGCGTAAGAACGGAGCGCAGCGTCGTACGCGTCGGGGCTTACGGCGCGATTGGGGCCTCACTCGGCAACGCAGCGCCCCTCGCGACACGCGAGCGTTTCGGGAAACGGCCCGCACCCGTACTCGCAGCGCGCGCGAAGCCGTTCGTAATCCCCGAGGGGTCCCCCTGCTTT
>QGUH01000376.1 GCA_003242355.1 Pseudomonadota bacterium | reverse complement strand
CGCGAACGGCGCGAAAGTGACCGACCCCGTGCGGATCGAAGCGATCAAGCAGCGCCTGCTCTCTACCGTCGCACGCCTCGAAAACGGAAGCGTAGACCCATGAAATCGTCGAGTTTCGTCCTCTGGCCGCTCGTGAGTGGCCTGTTTTCGCTCGTTCTGTCGACGGCGTGCGCGGGCAGCACGCCGCCCGCCGAATCGCCCGATCCGCCGCTCGAGGATTCTGCCGAATCGGGCGCGGTCGCACCGGCGTCCAGCGCGAACGTGCGCGCGGGCGTGGACGCGATTCAGCGCGGCGACTTCCAGGCTGCCAAGCAGGCGCTCGAGAAGGCGCGCGCCGAAGATCCGAACGATGCGCAAGCCGCGTTCTATCACGGGGTCGCCCTGCAGAACCTCGGCGACACGGAGGCTGCCCGCGCGGCCTACGAGCGGGCGCTCGAGCTCGACGCGAAGCTCGTCGAGGCCAGCGTGAATCTGTCGGCGCTGCTTCTCGACACCGGGAACGCGGAACGCGCTGCGGAGGTTGCTGCGCAGGGTCTCGCCGCGGCTCCGAATCACCCCGACTTGCTCTTGAACCGCGCGCTCGCGCTCGAGAACGCGGGTAAGCGGGACGAAGCGCTCGCCGCCTACGCGAAGGTCGTGACGGCGCGGCCGAACGATGCCGAGTCGCGCATCGCGTACGCGGACTTGCTCGCCGGCAGCGGCAAGCGCGACGAGGCGATCGAACAGCTCAAGCAAGTGAGCGACACCGACGACCCGAAGCTGCTCGCGGCGGTGGCGCATCAGTTCGGGCGGCTCAAGGCGCCGGCGGAGTGCATCGCGGCTTTGGATCGCGCCATCGAGCGGAGCGCCAGCGCGGAGCTTCACACGCGCCGCGGGGTGTGCCGCAACGAGCGCGGCGATGCGGCCGGGGCCAAGGCCGACTACGAACGCGCGCTCTCACTCGACGAGAGCTTCGCGCCCGCGCACTACTACCTCGGCATGCACCTCCGCCCGAAGGACAAGAAGACGGCGCTCACGCACCTCAAGAAGGCCATCGACCTCGACAAGGACGGCCCCGTCGGAAAAGCCGCGCGTGACGCGGTTGCCGAGCTCGAGAAGCGGAAGTAGGAGGTCGGCGGAGAACGGCTCGTCGCCACCGAGCACACGCCGGCGAAGCGGCCGAGGGTCGCTCGCGCTCTGGTTGAGCTGCGCTGTAGACGCCGCCTGATGGGCAGCGATCGCAGTCGTGGGGCCTATCGGCGTCACGCGGCAGCTCGATCGAAGGCCCCGCCCTGCTGCGCGCCGCGCTTCGCGCGGCGCTCCGCGATGGGCTCCAGTGCCGCCCGGCTAATGGTCGGCAGTGCGGGAGCTCAACCTCGGCCACTTCGCCGGCGTGTGCTCCGCGGCTCCTTGGGCCGTTCTCGGCGCGCGGGGGACCCGGAGTGAGTCGCGGAAACGGCGATTTGCTTCGCTTTACGAGTCACGCCGAAGCTCGTCGTTGGTGCCTTTGCCACGCCTTCAGAGCAGGATGTCGAGGATGCGATCGAGCTCGTCCCAGGACGAGTAGCGGATCACGATTTCGCCTTTGCCGTCGCGGTCGGTGACGGCCACCGGGGTGCCGAGGCGGCGGGTGAGGCGCGTTTCGAGGTCGCGGACGCTGGGTGTTTTCTCGGGTGGGGCGCCGCGGCCGCCGGAGGGACGGCCCTTGCCGCCTTTTGCCGCGCGCACGAGCTCCTCGGTTTGCCTCACGCTGAGCCGGCCGCGGACGACCTTGTCCGCGAGCGCGGTGAGCGTGGCTTCGTCGGGCGCGCCGAGCAACGCGCGGGCGTGCCCTTCGCTGAGCTCGCCCGTCACCACGCGCTCGCGCACCGCTCTCGGGAGCTTGAGCAGGCGCAGGGCGTTGGCAATCGTCGAGCGATCCTTGCCGAGCCGGTTCGCCAGCGTCTCTTGCGTGTGCCCGTGCTCGCGGATCAACCGCTCGAGCGCTTCGGCGAACTCGATCGGGTCGAGGTCCTCGCGCTGGACGTTCTCGATGAGCGCCAGCTCGTAGGCGTCCTTCGCGGAGACGTCGCGAACGACGACCAACACCTCGCGAAGCGCTGCCTTCTGCGCCGCGCGCCAGCGCCGCTCGCCCGCGACGATCTCGAACGTGTCGGTGCCGGGTCGGCGCCGGACGACCAGCGGCTCGATCAGGCCGTGCTCCCGCAGCGACTGCGCGAGCTCCTCGAGCCGCTCGGGATCGAAGTGCTGACGCGGCTGGCCGCGGTTGGGGACGATCTTGTCGATGGGGCAGAGAAAGACGTTGCCCTCGCCGTAGCCCGTGCCCGCGCGCTCGGAAGCAGCGCTGCCCGGCGGCGGAGCGGGAGGAACCGCGGGGCGCAGCGGCAAGAGCGCATCGAGCCCGCGGCCGAGGCCGCGCAGGGGCTTCTTCGGCGCTTCGGTCACGCCTGCACCTCGAGCAGCTCGCGGGCGAGGCTCAAGTAGCCCTGAGCGCCCTTGCTGCTCACGTCGTACAGCAGCGCCGGTACCCCGTGCGACGGCGCCTCCGAAAGCCGGACGTTGCGGGGGATGATCGCTTCGAACACCCGGAAGTGCTTCTTCACTTCGGCGGCCACCTGATGGGCGAGGCGATTGCGCGGATCCCACATCGTCAGCACGATGCCTTCCACCGTGAGATCGGGATTGAGCGACGCGCGCACGCGGTCGATCGTCGCCATCAGGTACGTGATGCCCTCGAGCGCATAATACTCGGGCTGCAGCGGCACGATCACGCGTTGGGCGGCGACGAGCACGTTGAGCGTGAGCACGCCGAGCGAGGGCGGTGAATCGACGATCACGTACTCGTACTTTTGGACCACCGGGCTCGCGAGCACCTGGCGCAAATGCGTGCCGCGCTCTTCGTCGAAGAGCTCGTACTCGACGGCGGTGAGATCCTGGCTCGCGGGCGCGACGTCGAGCGTCTCGATGCGCGTCTTCTGGATGACCTCTTCGAGCGGCGCGGCGCCGATGAGCGCGTCGTAAATCGTGCGCGCGGACGTGCCCGGAGCGACGCCCACGCCACTCGAGGCGTTCGCTTGCGGGTCGAGATCGACGAGCAACGTCGGTCGCTCGGCCGCGGCGAGGCTCGCGGCGAGGTTCACGGCCGTGGTGGTCTTTCCCACGCCCCCCTTTTGGTTGGCGATGGCGATGATGGCGGGTTTGCGAGACGTGGGCATGGTCGAGGCGCCGCGCCCGTTCTTATCGAAATACGCGCCCCGGAGCGCGATTTTTTGGACCTCCGCACGAGCTTGAGTACTGTGTGCGTAGATGTAGGTGAGGGTAGTCGAACGTGAGCGGACGGTCTCATCTTTCGTGCACCCCGTTGCAGGTCGCCCTGCGGCGGGCGCTCCGCGGCCCGAAGACTCCGCGTGCCGCGCGCGCCGAAGCGCGCCGGTTGCGCATTTTGCGGGACGGGTTCTTCCGTGTGCCCGCGCGCGTCACCCTCGCCTCCGTCCACGTGCTTCCCGTCCGCCGGCCCGTCGGCGCCGGGGCGAGCGCATCCGACACCGAGGAGACTTAGACGCCATGGCACGCTTTCCGAGAGGTTATTCGAGCTACGCCGACTTCGAGCGTGAGGAGATTCGCCCGTCGCTTCGGATCGGGTGGAGCGTGGACGAGATCGAGAGCGGCGGCCCCGCCCTCGAGTTCGACGCAGACCCGTTCGAAGCTGCCCTCGTCCGCATGGAGGACGAGGACGACGACGAGTGAACGGGAAGAGTTTTCCGTCCCCCTCCCGGGACGAGCCGACCCCGCCGGATGCCTCCCGGCGGGGTCCTTTTTTTGCCGGCTCGGACCTCGTTCGTTGCTTGACCCGCGGGGCGCCAAAGGTAAGGTGGCGGGCCCCAACATGCAGGTCACGCTTCAAAAGCTGAGCCCGGTTCTCGTGGAATTCGACGTGGAGGTCGCGGCCGAACGCGTCAAGAACGAGCTCGACCGAGCCTACACCGAGATTGCGCGTTCGGCGCGTGTTCCGGGTTTCCGCCCGGGCAAGGCGCCACGCCGTGTGCTCTCCCACTACTTCGGCGCGCGGATCCGCGCGGACGTCGTGCAGAAGCTGGTGGACGAGACGTTTCCACGTGCCGTCACCGAGCACCAGGTCCAGCCGGTGACACAGCCCGCCATCGAGGCGCAGAAGATCGTCGAGAACGGCCCCTTCACGTACAAGGCGCGCGTCGAGATCCTCCCTGCGATCGAGAACGTCGAGTACGTCGGGCTCACGGCGAAGCGCCCGAAGGTGGAGGTCACCGACGAGCAGGTGAACGAGGAGATCGAGAACCTGCGCCGCGCGCACGCGACGCTGCAAGCGCCCGAGCCCGCGCGTCCCGCTCAGGCAGGCGACGTGCTCACGGTGGACCTCACCGTCGAGGTGGGCGGGCAGGAGGTGGGCGACGCGAGCGCGACGGATCTCGCGCTCGAGCTCGGCGCGGGCCAGGTCTTGCCGGAGATCGACCAGGCGCTCCAGGGCAAGAGCGTGGGCGAGACGGTGCGGGTGGACGTCTCCCTTCCTGCGCAGCATCCCCACCCGAAGCTCCGCGGCAAGACCGCGACGTTCTCGCTCACCATCAAGGAGATCAAGGCGCGGGTGCTGCCGACGGCGGACGACGAATTCGCGAAGGACGTGGGCGACTTCGAGTCGCTGCAAGCGCTGCGCGACGATCTGCGGCAAAAGCTCGAGAAGCGCGCCAAGGAGGCCGCCGAGAATCAGCTCGCCGAGCAGCTCGTGGCCGAGCTCGTCAAGCGCAACCCCATCCCGGTGCCGCCCTCGCTCGTGCAGCAGCAGATGCGCATCACCGAGCAGGAAATCCTCGCGCGTGCCCGCGCCTACGGGCAGCCCGCCTCGGCGCTCGGGCCCGAGCTCGTGCAGCAGATCGAGCAGGACAGCGAGGTCAAGGTGCGTGCCGGTCTGTCATTGGCGGGAGTCGCCAAAAGGGAAGGCACCAAAGCGGGTAAACGGAGGTACAAAAGGGGCTCCAG
>QGUH01000375.1 GCA_003242355.1 Pseudomonadota bacterium | reverse complement strand
AAGCCGCCGTGTCGCCGCCTGGGCCCGCCGGCAAGTCCATCGCGGACGGCATCGCGGTTCAGGAGGTCGGGGCCCTCACACGGCGCGTGGCGCGGCGTTATGCCGAAGGCGTCGTGCTCGTGGACGAGGAGGAGATTGCGGAGGCCATTCTCTTCCTGCTCGAGCGCGAAAAGACGGTGGCCGAGGGTGCGGGCGCGGTTGGTCTCGCGGCGCTCGTCCACCGCCACCTGCCCGTTCAGGGGCGCCGCGTCGTCCTCATCGTGTCGGGCGGCAACATCGACGTGAATCTCGTGTCCCGCATCATCGAACGGGGGCTCGTGAAGACGGGGCGGCGCGTGCGTTTGTACCTCACCGTGCCGGACGTCACGGGGACGCTCGCCCAGGTCACCGCGGCGATCGCGCAGACGCGGGCCAACATCCTCGAGATCAACCACGACCGCGCCTTCTCCGCGGCAGGGCTCGGAGAAACCCGGATCGAGCTGGTGCTCGAGACCCACGGCTTTTCACACATCGATTCCGTAAGGTCCGCGCTCATCGCGGCGGGCTACCCGCCCGAGTAGGAGCCCCTCCGGCGTCTGCCCGAAATCTAGGCTGAGAAGCGAAGTCGGTTCGTCCGCACGCCCATCGCGACGGGCCATGCGTCCGATGAGAACCGGAGTGGGTTCGTTACGGGCGCTCATCGCGGCGGGGCCACGCGTCCGATGAGAACCGGAGTGGGTTCGTTACGGGCGCTCATCGCGGCGGGCTACCCGCGCACGGAGGATCGAAGCTCGCCCGTGCGGAGCGTGCACGCGCCGCAGCACACCCGCGGCGACCCGAAATCCCGGGCGCAACCTCGCGACTCGGGGAGGGACCCCGCCGAACGACGGGGGCGTCCGAGCCGTGTCCGTGCTCGTGACTCCGAGGTCGGCGTCCGAGCTCCGTGAAGGAGTGGCGACGACGGCGAAGACGGTGAACGGTTGAGCGCCTCGTGGCTCCGAAAGTCGGGAGAGCAGAGGATTTGCGGGCGCCGCCGGGCTCACCGCGGGAGCGGGGCGACTCCGGGCGTGGCCTTGCGGGCACGGTGTAGCGGCGGCATGTAATCGTGATGCCTTCCATCACTCCCCGTTCTCCGTTCGCCCCCGGGGGACCGAACGCGATCGACGCGGCGATCTGCCGCAGGCTGCTGGATGTCGCCCTGTCTCGAGGGGGCGACTACGCCGATCTCTTCTTCGAGTACCGGATTGGGGCCGGGCTCGTGTTCGAGGAGGGGATCACGCGCAGCGCCTCGCGGGGGGTCAGCCTCGGCCTCGGGGTGCGCGTGCTGCACGGCGACGCGACCGGGTACGCGTACGTCGAAGACTTGAGCTGGGAAGCGATGCGACGCGCTGCCGAAACCGCCGCGCGCATCGCGAGCAGCGGCAAGAGCCCCGGGCCCGTGCCGATCGAGCCGGTCGCCTTGCCCGATCGCTATCCCCTCGACGTTCCCTCCATCGACGTGCCCGGGCTCGACAAGCGCGCCTTGCTGGAGCGTGCGAGCCGGGCAGCGCTCGCCGCCGATCCGCGCATCGTCAAGGTGGAGTCCTCGTTCGCCGAGGAGCTGCGTGAAATTCTGATCGCGACGAGCGACGGTCGCCTCGCTTTCGACATTCAGCCGCTCCTCCGATTCGGCGTGCGCGCGATTGCGGAACAAGCGGGCAAGCGCGAGTCGGGACACAGCGGTGGCGGCGGCAGGACGTCACTCGGCTATTTCGACGAGTTGAACCCCGAGTGGCACGCGGCGCGTGCGGTGGCGCAAGCGCTGACGCGGCTCGACGCGCGACCCGCGCCGGCGGGGCAAATGGAAGTGGTGCTCGCTCCCGGCGACAGCGGCATTCTCCTGCACGAGGCCGTGGGTCACGGGCTCGAAGCGGACTTCAATCGGAAGCGCACGAGCAATTACTCGGGGCGTATCGGCGAGCAGGTCGCGAGCGAGCTGTGCACGGTGGTGGACGACCCGACCATCCTCATGAGCCGCGGGTCCATCAACGTCGACGACGAAGGCAACGAGCCCGGGCGCAGCGTGCTCATCGAAGGCGGTGTTTTGCGCGGATACATGCAGGATCGCATGTCGGCGCAGCATTTCGGCGTGACACCGACGGGAAACGGGCGTCGGGAAAGCTTCGCCGCCGTGCCGATGCCGCGCATGACCAACACCGTCCTGCTGGCCGGTCCGCACGACCCCGAGGAAATCGTGCGCAGTGTCCGTCGCGGCATCTACGCCAAATCGTTCGGTGGCGGACAAGTCGATATCTCGAACGGCGATTTCGTGTTCTCGCTCACCGAAAGCTATCTGATCGAGGACGGAAAAATCACCGCGCCGCTCAAAGGCGTGAACCTTATCGGTAACGGTCCGGAAACACTTCGCGAGGTAACAATGCTGGGCAATGACGTGGCCCTCTCCGATGGTATCTGGACGTGCGGAAAGGACGGCCAGAGTGTTCCCGTCGGGGTGGGCTGCCCAACCATAAAGATCGCACGGATAACCGTCGGTGGCACCCAGATCTCCTGATTTTTCGACACGAAAGGCCAAGAGTTTCGTTGCGGTCATCGGGCACGGTCCGATGCTCGACCGAGAGGAGGGCGCGGCGGCAACACTGCGCCAACTCGGCGCGACCGTACGGGTACTCGACCTTTGGGACGACCCCGTCAACTTGATCTCCGACGAGGACGACGAGCTTGGTGTGCGGCCACGCGCCCTCGTGCTCGAGGCGCTCGATCGCCCGGACCTCGCAATGGCAGCACTGCGCGCGGTCCGGAAAGAACCCTACTTCGACAACGTGGGCGCGCTGATCGCCGTAACCGTCGGTCAAATCGCTCGCATCGATCCCTCGACGGGTTTCGATGACTTCGTCCTGCACCCGTACGTGCCGGAAGAGCTGTATGGGCGAATCCGCGCACTCGAGTGGCGACGCAGCAGATTGGCCACGGGGGAGCGTCACAAGAGGCGGGCACGCGCGTCGACAAGGACCGGCACGAAGTGTACGTGGACGGACGCCCCGTCCAGCTCACGGCGAAGGAGTTCGCGCTGCTCGCTTACCTGTGCGAACGCCGCGGCAAGGTGCTCTCGCGCGAGCACTTGCTCGCCCGGGTTTGGGGCAACCGCTACGAAGGCGGCCCGCGCACGGTGGACATTCACGTCCGACGCCTTCGGGCCAAGCTCGGCGCGGCGCTCCCTCTCGAAACGCTGCGCGGCACGGGGTACAAGCTCCGCGCCCCCGACGCCGAAGAGGCGGCCGCGCGCGAGGCGCGCGCCGAGTCCGACGAGCCGGGCCAGGAGGAAGAGTAGGGGATTGCCCCTGGTCGGGGTGGGGCTGCTCGGGACTTCGTGTTACGAGTCCCCGCGCTCCCCATGGCCCGAGGCTCTTCGCGCGAACGGCGCCGCTCCTCCGCGGCTCGGACTTCCGAGCCCCCGCTGCTCGTCGTTTCCGTCGGGTGTCCCGCGGGGATCGGCCCCGAGGTGTCGCTCGCTGCGGCGCGTCGGCTGCGGGACGCGCGCTGCGTTCTGGTGGGAGACCCCGGGGTGCTCGAGCGGGCCGCGCGGCTCACGGGGGTGGATCCGAAGAAGCTCGTGCCCTTCGACGGCGCGGCTCCTCCGGCGGGCGCGATTGCCGTTCAGCCGGCGGGGCCGAAGCTCGAGGTGACCGACGCGCGCCCGGGGCGTCCTTCGAAACGCGCCGGGGCCGCCCAGCTCGCGTACGTCGAGGAGGCGTATCGAATTGCCGTCGCCGCGCCCGGGCGCGCTTTGGTGACGGCGCCCGTGAGCAAGGCCGCGATCGCACGCTCGGGAGCGCGGCGCGCGCGGGGGTTTCTCGGTCACACGGAGTTTCTCCGGGACCTCGACGGCGCCGCGACCAGCGTGATGGCGTTCGTCGGGGGCGGGCTCGCGACGAGCCTGGTGACGACCCACGTGCCGCTGGCGCGCGTTTCCGAGGTGCTCGCGCCCGAGGGAGTGCGGGACGCGATCCTCGCGCTCGTCGATTTGCTGCAGCGCACTGGCGTGGACGGCCCGCGCATCGCGGTGGCGTCGTTGAACCCGCACGCCGGCGAGGGAGAGCTTCTCGGCGACGAGGAACGGCGCGCCATCGTTCCCGGAATCCGCGCCGCGCGTCGGCGCCTCGGCAACGCAGCCGTCATCGTCGGGCCCATCGGCGCGGAAACCGCGTACCGCAAGGCTCGCCTCGGCGAGTACTCCGGCGTCGTCGCCATGTACCACGACCAGGCCACCATCCCCATGAAGCTCGTGGCGTTCGGGGACGCCGTGAACGTCACGTGGGGGCTCAGTATCGTGCGCACCAGCGTCGACCACGGCACCGCGTACGACATCGCGTGGACGGGCAAGGCCGACCCGCGCGGCATGGTGGCGGCGATGCGCCTCGCCGCGCAACTCGTCGGCTGAAAACGCCCGAATGCTCCCGCCGTAGCCACCACGTCGAGCGCACGCGCGCCCCCAGTGAACCTCTGGCATGGTTCTGGCTTGCTTTTGGGGAGGCAGGGGCGTGGCTCTCGGGCAGCGCCCGTTCGAGGAAACGCCGATGACATGGGTCGAACGCCTCTTTGGGGCGCGGTTCGCGAGGAAACGTCGCGGGGGCACGCGCAGGCGTGAGCTCTCCGCGGGCGGCGCCGAGAGCGCGCGAGCGGCGGGCGCTGCCGGCGCCTCGCGCGCGGACGCGTCCGAACAGGAGCCGGATTTCAGTCCCGAGTATGGGCAGGGGGCGCAGGGTAAGGGCTACGCTGGCGGCGCCGGATTCGAGCACGACGAGTTCGACTTCGAAGTCTGACGCCGCCCTGCCCGGCGCGGTCGCGCTCGCGACCACCGAGCTCGAGCAAAGGCTCGGAACGCCGACCCGCGCTCCGCAGACCGATACGCATCGCCTGCCCCGCCGAGGGATTTCGGCGGGGCCCCCGCAGACGCTCCGTTCGTCGCTGGTTTCTCGCGCCTCTCGGCGGGTTGCCTTCGTTCCTGGCGCAAACCA
>QGUH01000374.1 GCA_003242355.1 Pseudomonadota bacterium | reverse complement strand
ATGGCGCCTGCCACGTGGGTGATGTGGCTCGGCAACGCCGTCAATGCGGTGCTCAACTGGGGGCTCATCTTCGGCAACTTGGGGATGCCGGCGCTCGGGCTCGAAGGAGCGGCCATCGCGAGCTCGCTCACGTCGGTTCTGCTCGTGATCGGGCTCGTGGCCTGGATTCGCCTCTTCCGCTTGAGCGCGGGCGCGTGGCGGCCGTGGGATCGCGAATCGTCGTCGGCGCGAGGGCTCCTGCAGGTGGTGCGCCTGGGATTGCCGGTGGGCGCGCAGATCGCGCTCGAAGGATGGGCCTTTGCGATCTCGACGCTGATGGCGGGCTGGCTCGGGCGGCAGTGGGTCGGCAGCCACCAGATCGTGCACAACCTGGTGGCGCTCTCGTTCATGGTTCCACTCGGGATCTCGCAAGGGGCGGCGACGCGCGTCGGTAATCTCATCGGCGCAGGCGACGAAGTCCGCATGCGCGCCGCCACCAAAGCGGCGCTGCTCCTCGGCGGCGGCGTGATGCTGATCTCGGCGACGCTGTTCACGACGCTGCGCTTCGCCCTGCCTCGCTTGTACACCGACGATCCGAAGCTCGTGTCGCTGGCGGCAACCATCCTGCCCATCGCTGCGGCCTTCCAGCTTTCCGACGGGACGCAGGTCGTCGCCGGAGGGCTTCTGCGCGGCATGGGTCGCCCGGATGCCGCGGCGTACGTGAACTTGTTCGGTTACTACGTCGTCGCGCTGCCGCTCGCCTACTTCTTCGGTTTCGTGCGCGGCTACGGTTTGCCCGGCGTCTGGGCGTGCCTCGCCGCGGGGCTCACCGTGGTCGCGCTGGCGTTGCTCGTGTGGGTGCGGCGGACCGCGTTGCGCCCTCTCGCCGACCTTCGCGTCGCGGCCGATTCCGGCCTCCAGGGTGCCGGCGCGGCGAGCGGTCAGTAGCGTTCGCTACGCCACCCTACACGAGCGCCGCTTCGCGCTGGGCCTTCATTGTTTCGAAGGCGTTGCCGTTCCCATGCGCTGCCCGAGTTTTCGCTCGTACGACATTGGGAACCGGGCGGTCCTCTTCCATGACGCAGAGCCCTTCGAGCTCGGACCCGAACGCAGCGCCCCCCAGCGATCTCGATACGCGCGCGATCGAAGAAGAGCGACGAAACGTCGTCTCGAGCCTGCGCATCAAGGTCGCGTTCATGGTCTTCACCGCGGCCATCCTGCTCGCTCTGAGCGGCTTCATCTTCTCCCTGGTTTCGCGCATCTTCGAGGAGCTCACCCCTTCGATCGCCGCCGACCTCGAGTGGAAGGCGCGCCGGGGCGCCACCGAGCTCGCCCACACGACCGAGCTCGGCATCCTGCTCGCCGACGAAGCGAAGATCCGCGAGCAGCTCGGCAGCTATGTGGCGGACTCCGACATTTCTGCCATCGTGGTCACCGACGCCGACGGCAAGGTCCTGGTCACGCACGGCAACCTCCCCGTTCCCGTCGAGCGCCTCTTTTCCGACCGTCCCGGCACCCTGCAGCGCTACCCCAACGCTTACGCCTCGTGGGCCGAGGCGTCGATCGAAGGCGCCCCCGTAGGCCGGGTCGCGGTGGTCGCCTCGACGGAGCGGCTCGAAGCGGGCTCTCGGCTCGAACGCGACATCCTCGTGAGCGCCGGCTTCGGCGCCGCGGGCGCCCTGCTCGCCGCGCTCGGTTTCGTGAGCTTCTACGTCGGCCCTTTGTTCCGACTCACGGAGAAAGCGTTCCGGCGTCTCGAGAAGACCACGGCGGCCGCCCTCGAGGCCGCGCGCCTCAAGAGCGAGTTCCTCGCCAACATGAGCCACGAGATCCGCACGCCGATGAACGGTGTGCTCGGCATGATCGAGTTGCTCCACGGAACCCAGCTCGACACCAAGCAGCGGCGTTACATCGAGACGTTGCACGCCTCGGCGCACGGCCTGATGACGGTGCTCAACGACGTCCTCGACTTCTCCAAGATCGAGGCCGGAAAGCTCGAGCTCCGCAACGAGCCGTGCAACCTGCGTCACCTCGTGGAAGAGGTGGTCGATCTGTTCGCGGCGCGCGCTCACCTCAAGCGCATCGAGCTCGTGTGCCACGCAGAGCCCGGGTTGCCGCACTACGTGGAAGCCGATCGCGACCGCTTGCGCCAGGTGCTCTCGAATCTGCTCGGCAACGCCGTCAAGTTCACCGAGCAGGGGCAAATCGTGCTCCGCGCACGCCGCGAAGCCGTCGAAGGCGCCGACCCGCGCGTGCGCTTCGAGGTCTCCGACACCGGGATCGGCATCTCCGAAGAAGCGCAGGGGCGCCTGTTCGACGCCTTTTCGCAAGTCGATGGCTCGCTCACGCGCAAGTACGGCGGCACCGGCCTCGGGCTCGCCATCTGCAAGCGGCTCGTGCAGCTCATGGGCGGCGAGATTGGCGTCGTCAGCCAGCTCGGAAAGGGCAGCACGTTCTGGTTCACCCTGCCGCTCAAGGAAGCGACCGTGGTCGACGCGAGCCAACCGCGCGTCCCGCAGCACAAGGTGCGGACGCTGATCGTCGACGACAACGAGACCAATCGCTTCATCCTCGAAGAACTGCTCACGAGCTGGGGCATCCCGAGCGCGAGCGCCGATGGCGCCACCTCGGCGCTCAATCAGCTCGAGCTCGCCATGCGCGCGGGTGACCCCTTCGGCCTCGTGCTCACGGACATGAACATGCCCGAGGTAGATGGCCTGAACCTCGCCCGCAAAATCCGCTCGAGCGAGGTCTTCGGCAATCCCCTCGTCATCCTGCTCACGTCCGAAGACGAGCACTCCCTGCCGAAAGAGGCGAAGTCGCTCGCCAATGCGTTCCTGCAGAAGCCCGTGCGCGCGGGAGATTTGGCGGCCACGATGACGCGGCTCATCAACAGCCGCCCGCCCCACCAAAGCAGCAATCGAAAGCTCACGAGCGAGCGGAAAGCGCGCCGCACCGAAAAACGGCACCTCCTGGTCGTCGAGGACAACCCCATCAACCAGGAGGTCATGCTCGAGCTACTCCGCGAGCTCGGCTACACGGCGGACGTCGCCGAAGACGGACAGCAGGCGCTCGACGTGCTCGAGCAACGAGAGTACCCGTTGATCTTGATGGACTGCCAGATGCCGGTCATGACCGGCTATCAGGCGGCCCGAGAGATCCGCAAACGCGAAGCCGGAAAGCAGCGGGTCCCGATCATCGCGGTGACGGCACACGCGCTCAGCGGCGAGCGCGAGAAGGTGCTCGCGGCCGGAATGGACGATTACCTGGCGAAGCCCATCAGCCAGGCGGCGCTCGAGGAAATCCTCGAGCGCTGGTGGCCCGCGGCCGACGCCCGAGCCTCCGAGCAAGCCAACGGGGCCGGGGCGGCCGGTTCCACGGCCGAACCGGCCGAAGCGCCATCGGCGCTCGACCCCAAGGTGCGTCGTAGCCAGAACGTGATTCGCATCTTCCTCAAGCACACTCCAGGACAGATCGAATCCATCGAACGGGCCATCGCTGCGAACGATCCTTCGCTCCTCAAACAGGCCGCGCACAAACTCAAAGGCGGGTGTCTGGCGATGGGCGTGCCCCGCATGGCGAGCCTCTGCGCTCAGCTCGAAGCCAATCCGAGTAACCGGGCCGAGCTCCTCGCCGATCTGGTCGCGGAGTTCGATCGCGTGAGTCAGCGACTCACTGCGGAGGCCCAAGGCTCTCCCGTTTCTGCCCGATGAGCCTGCCGGCCCGGGCGCCAACGACATCAGGAACACCAGTGTGCAGAACGAAGAAAAAGAGCGAGCTCGCACGGAGAGTGGTTCGTGACCTCTAAAGTGAACTCGAGGTCTGCCGTTCCGGGGCGAGGACCCTGCTTGCGCCAGAAAGGAGCTCAGGTGCTTTCATCGGGAGCAGAGGACATCCATGAGCGCGGAGGCATGCGCCGTCTGACGGGTACCGCGGCGCTCCTCCTTTTGCTCGGATCGATCGCGGGAGCGTGTACGTACGACCCCGACGATCGATGCGGGCCGAACCAGGTCGTCTACGGCGACAATCAACGGTGTGTGTGTGCTCCAGGCACCGCCTGGACGGACAAAGGCTGCGTCGCTTGCGGCCCCAACGAAGTCTCCGGCCCGAGCGGCTGTCAATGCGCCCCGGGCTATTCTCGCCCCGCCCCCGGAGCGGCGTGCGAGGCCGCGCCTTCCGGGCTCGGCGCCGACTGCGACGTCGACAGCGAGCCGTGCACGGATCCGGCCTTTCCGCACTGCCAGCCCGTGGACGGAACGAGCGGCTATTGCACGACGAGCGATTGTACGAGCTCGGCAGACTGCGACGGCGGGTACGCGTGTGACGCGAGCGAGTCGCCGAGTTACTGCAGGCGGCCGCCGCTCGGAGCGGGAATGCCGTGTACGAGCAACGACGATTGCGCGGGCACGGAAGCGACCTATTGCGACGTGTTCGTGTCCGGAACCTGCCTGGTCGAGGGTTGCACCGTCGATCCGAACGACTGCTTCGAAGGAACCGAATGCTGCGATCTGAGCGCGTTCGGCATTCCTCTGCCGATCTGCATTCCCGAAGGAGCGTGCGCATCATGACGCTGCGTTCGATACTCTCCCGTTCGGTGCGACTCCGAACGTGCGCGCTCGTCGCTCTCGCTTGCGGCCTGCCGCTCGAGGCGCTCGCGCAACCCGCGCCGGCGGCAGCACCCGCGGCGCCAACCGATCCCACGACGGCTCCTCCCGACGATCCGCCCCCGGCGGCCGGCGAAGATCCCGATCCCGGCATTCCCGCGCTTCCGCCGAGCCTCGTGCCGGAATCCGAAATGCCGCCGCCCACGGCGGCTCCTGCCCCGAGCACGCCCTCTGCCGCAACGCCGCCGGCCGCGAGCGCGGAAGCGACCGCCGACGACGTGGACGCCGACGCTTCGGCGGAAGCGCTGGCCGCCGCGATGGCCGCGGAACAGGCAGCGGCGGCCGCGGGAGAAGAGCCCAAATCAAACATCACAGGCTCCGCGGATTTAACGAACGGGCACCGCCCACCGCACATTT
>QGUH01000373.1 GCA_003242355.1 Pseudomonadota bacterium | reverse complement strand
TCCGGGTATATAAGGCACCACGCCGGATACGCTGCGACCCCGCCTTCAACGGCCGCTTAGCCGAGGGGTCGTGCCGTTACCGAATGGCAAAAAAGCCATGACCTGTCTTCGCATGACCTCGGTAACGGCACGACCCGTCGGCTAACTTCGTGGTGCTCCGCTCGCTTCGTACCCAGGTGGGTAACCGGACGGTCCTCCCGGCAGGCGGACAAATCTGTCACCCCCCTCCCCGACCGAAGCTCGGAGCCCTGGGAACCGATCGCCCTCTGCGTTCCGCGTACGCGCGCGTGTGGACGTGGGCACGCGCAGCCATCTAGGCCGCCGCCCGGCTTGGCCTGGTCGGCGGTCTAGCCTTGTCTTCGTAGGGGCGGCCACGTCGGGGGGCACCCGCCTCCCCTCTCCGCCGAAGTGAATTTTGGGTGGATTTGAGTGAGCTCGGCGGGGCCCCTCCCCACCCGGGCACGCTGTCCGACCCTGTTTTCCGCGTATTTCGGCGCGTTCCTAACCGTTCGTCGCTCTAGGTGTTCCGCAGCGCCATGGCCATGAGCGGGGCCGCGGGCCTTCCCCGGAGTTAGAGTCGAAGGGCATGACGGCGTTCTCGACGTTTCTCGCGGCCAGCGACGTCGTCGATTTCGACGAGCCCTCCGTTCGCGCCCTCGCGTCGGAGCTCGCGAGCTCTCGAACGACTCCGACGGAGCTCGCGCGCACGTGCTTCGAATGGGTCCAGAGCCGGATCCTCCACACCGGCGATCACGCCCTCGACCCCGTGACCTGCCCCGCCTCCGAAGTGCTCCGGCACGGCACGGGGTATTGCTACGCCAAGAGCCATCTCTTGGTGGCGCTCCTCCGTGCGGCGAAAATTCCGGCTGGGTTTTGCTACCAGCGGCTCGCCACGGACACGGGGCACTGCCTGCACGGCCTCACGGCCCTGTGGCTTCCGGATTTCGGGTGGTATCGGGTCGACCCACGCGGCGCCCGGCCCGGACTGGGCGCGGCGTTCGCCCCTCCTCGAGAGGAGCTCCCGTTCACGCCCGCGGCTCCCGGCGAGATCGATTTCCGAGGCGTCTGGGCCGCTCCAGACCCCCGCGTGGTGCGCGCGCTCCGAACGCACCGCACCCGGACGGAGCTCGAAGCGAACCTGCCCGACGCGCTCACGCTCCCCCCTCCCGGCGTCGAGCTCCCGAACGCTCCCTAGAACGCCGATCGGTTTGCGATCGGCGTTCTAGCCTTGTTTGTAGGAGCGGCACGCGCCGCCCCTCCCCGCCGAAGTGAATTTGAGTGAATTCGGCGCGGCCCCTCCCCACGCGGGCACTCTGTCCGACGCCTTTTTCCGCGTATTTCGGTGCGTTCCCGACCATTCGTCGCTCCAGCGCATCAGAACAACCGGCGCACGAGCGACAGGAGGAGCGTCAGCGCGACCGACACCACGATCATCGAGGTGATCGGGACGTAGACGCGCGTGTGGTCGCTCTCGTACCGGATGTCGCCCGGCAGGCGCCCGAACCAGCTCAGCGCTCCGGACCAGACGAGCAGCCCGATCACCACGATCGTAAGCCCGACTCCGATGAGAATCGGGCCGATCGGAGGTGACGGTGGCGGTGAGGCCCCGGGACCGTTCGGCATCGCCGATCAGGCCGGCTGCTTCATCATCTCGCGGATCACGTAGTTGAGGATGCCGCCGTTGCGGTAGTAGTCGAGCTCGACCGCCGTATCGATGCGCGCGAGCACGGTGAAGCGCTTCTCGGCGCCGCTCGCATCGCGCGCGACCACGGTGACCTCCTTGCGCGGTGCGAGGGCCGCGATGCCCTCGATCGCGAAGGTCTCTTCGCCGGTCAGCCCCAGGGACTCGCGGCTCTCTCCCGGTCGGAACTGCAACGGCAGAACGCCCATGCCGATCAGGTTCGAGCGGTGGATGCGCTCGTACGACTCCGCGATCACCGCGCGGATGCCGAGCATGAACGTCCCCTTGGCCGCCCAATCGCGCGAGGAACCCGACCCGTACTCCTTGCCCGCCAAAACGACGAGCGGCGTGCCTTCCTCGCGGTACTTCATGGCCGCGTCGTACACGCTCATCTGCTCGCCATCCGGCAGGTGTCGCGTCACGGGACCCTCCGAGCCGGGCACGAGCAGGTTGCGCAAGCGCACGTTCGCGAACGTACCGCGCACCATCACCTCGTGATTGCCGCGGCGCGCCCCGTACTGATTGAAGTCCATCGGCTCGACCCCGTGCTCCATCAGGTACCGAGCCGCGGACGACGTCTTGGCGATGTTACCCGCCGGGGAGATATGGTCGGTCGTCACGAAGTCGCCGAGCACGAGCAGCGCGCGCGCGTTTTCGATGTCGCGCAGCGCCGGCGGCTCGAGCCCGATGCCGTCGAAGAACGTGGGGCGGCGCACGTACGTGCTCTTCTCGTCCCAGGCGAACAGATCGCCTTCGGGCACCGGCAACGTGCGCCAGTTGTCGTCGCCCTTGAACACGTCGGCGTACTGTTTCGCGAACAGATCCGCGGTGACGTACTGGGCCACGTACCGCGCCACCTCTTCGGGGGCCGGCCAGACGTCGCGCAGGTACACGGGCTTGCCGTCGGTGCCCGTCCCGAGCGGCTCGTGGTCAAAATCGAAGTCGATGCGCCCGGCGAGCGCGTAGGCCACGACCAGCGGCGGGCTCGCCAGGTAGTTGGCGCGCACGTCGGGGCTGATGCGGCCTTCGAAGTTGCGGTTGCCGCTGAGCACGCTCACGGCGACGAGCTCCCCGTCGTGGATCGACTTACTGATCGGCTCGGGCAGCGGCCCGCTATTGCCGATGCAGGTCGTGCAGCCGTAGCCGACGACGTGGTAGTTGAGCGCCTCGAGCGCCGGCAACAGGCCGGCGGCGCGCAGGTACTCGGTCACCACCGTCGAGCCGGGCGCGAGGCTCGTCTTGACCCAGGGCTTGACCTTGAGGCCCTTGGCCGCCGCGTTGCGCGCGAGCAGGCCCGCGGCCATCAGCACCGACGGGTTCGAGGTGTTGGTGCAGGAGGTGATCGCCGCGATCACGACGTTTCCGTGACCGAGGTCGAAACGCTCGCCCCGGTACTCGGTCGCAACGCGCGTCGCGAGCGCCGACTCGGGGAGCGCGCTCGGGTCCTTGATCTTCTTCGCGGTGGCCACGAGCTCCGGCAACACCTTGGTCCAGGCGCTGCGCACCTCGTGCAGCCCCACCTTGTCGTGCGGGCGCCGCGGCCCGGCGAGCGTCGGCGCGACGTTGCACAGATCGAGCTCGATGACGCTCGAGTACACCGGATCGGGCTGCCCTGGCTCGCGGAACAAGCCCTGCGCCTTCGCGTACGCCTCCACCAGCGCGACGCGATCGGCGGAGCGCCCCGACAGGCGAAGGTACGCGAGCGTCTCCGCGTCCATCGGGAACATGGTGCACGTCGAGCCGAACTCCGGGCTCATGTTGCTGATGGTCGCGCGATCGGCGAGCGGCAGCCCATTGAGCCCTTCCCCGAAGAACTCGACGAACTTTCCGACCACGCCCTTCTCGCGCAGCATGCGCGTGACGGTGAGGACGAGGTCCGTCGCCGTCGCGCCGGGCGGCAGACGCCCGTGCAACCGGAACCCGATCACCTCCGGAATCAGGAGGTTGATGGGCTGTCCCAACATGGCCGCCTCGGCCTCGATGCCGCCGACGCCCCAGCCGAGCACGCCGAGGCCGTTGATCATGGTCGTGTGGCTGTCCGTCCCGACGAGGGTGTCCGGATAGGCCATGCCCTCGTGCTCGAAGACGACGCGCGCCAGGTATTCGAGATTCACCTGGTGCACGATGCCGGTCGCGGGCGGCACCACCTTGAAGTTGTCGAAGGCCTTCTGCGCCCAGCGGAGCAACATGTACCGCTCGCGGTTCCGGCCGTAGTCGTTCTTCACGTTGATGCGAATTGCGTCCGAAGAGCCGTACGCATCGACCTGAATCGAGTGGTCGATCACGAGCTCGGCGGGAAACGCCGGGTTGATGCGCCGTGGATCACCGCCCATCGCGCGCACGGCGTCGCGCATCGCCGCGAGGTCGACGACCGCCGGCACCCCGGTGAAGTCCTGGAGCACGACGCGCGCCGGGTGGAACGCGATCTCGGTGTCGGGCACGTCCCTCGGGTTCCAGCTCGCGAGCGCCTCGACGTCCGCCGTGCGCACCACCTTGCCGTCTTCGTGGCGCAGCAGGTTCTCGAGCAGGATGCGCAGCGAATACGGCATGCGCAAAAGGTCCTTGCCGAGCTTCTGGGCGAGCTTCGGCAGGCTGAAGTACGTCAAGGTTTTGCCCGCCACGTCGAGCGTGGAGCGCGTACCAAACGAATCGCGAGAGCGGTCGGCCATGAAACTCCTCGGCTCGCGGAACTACTCCACTCATCGCGGGCTTGCAATTCGAGCGGCCCGCACGTGCACTCGGCAGCCCGGCCGAGTGCCCGACGTGAGGAAACTTCCTCGAAATGTAGATTTTTCTGGGACCGTTCCCAGCGGATTACCGCCCGAAACGCGCGGCAGCGGATCCGGCCTCGATTCCAGAGGCGAGCGCCGCCAGCACGCCGCGTGGCGCGCTCCCCCGCGCATCGCCGCAGGCAAAGAGGCCGGGAACACCGGGGACGGCGCCGAGCGCGTCGGTGCGAATGCCCACGCGCTCGAGCGCGCCGATGCCCGCCTTCTCGAAGCTCGGGCCCGCCATCGATCCGACCGAGTCGAGGACGTGGCCGTCGAGCTCGAGGTCGAAGGGGCCGGAAAGCGAGGCGCGAAACGCCCGCAGGCTGCCGGGCTCCGCGAGCACGATGCCGCCGCCCGCGAGGCCGCCGATGGCGAGCACCACCGCGCGCGCGGACAGCGGCTCGCCGCGCGCGCGGACGAGCCGAAGCGGCGAGCGCTCGATGGTGAGCACGCGCCCGATCGCGAGCTCGATCTCGAGGCGCCCGAAGAGCTCTCGGCGGCGCACCGCGAAGCGCGCGCCCGCGGCGCCCTCTGGCCCCGACGCCGTC
>QGUH01000372.1 GCA_003242355.1 Pseudomonadota bacterium | reverse complement strand
TGAGTCTGCCGCCCACCCTATTTTCCTCATCCTCTTTGTCGGGAGCGTCAAATGTGGTTAAAGGGAGCGCTCCTGTCCGATCGCGTCGAAGTTTTCGAAGGCAAAACCGATCGGGTTGATGATCGTGCCATGGCACGCACCGCCGCACGTGCCTGGCCCGGTGTGCGCCGTGACGCGCTCGCGATTCGTCTGGCCCGGCATGGGGGCGGGCAGCGCGGGAATTTGGCCGGGCGGCGGGGACAGATGCGCGCACAGCACGCGAAGGTTGATGTCCACCCCTCGGTGGATCGGATCGGGATCCCTCAGGTTCGCGTTGTACGCGAGGAATCCGATCCGCGTGAAGAAGCCCGGCCGCTCCGGCCCGAGCGTCACCTGCGTGAACCCACTCCCCTGCATCTGGACCCCGTAGAAGGGCGCGATGGCCTGATTCACGAAGGCGACCGGCGAGAGCAGGATCTCGCGCAAGCCCTGGCCCTGCGTGAAAATGTGGTTGAAGAACAGGGCGTCGGCTTCCTGCAGGTCGTCGTTGATCTCGTCCGAGTAGCTCGAGAAGAGGTTGCGGTCCTTGTCGATGGACGAGTAGCGATCGAGCCCGAAGAGCTCGGTGTGGAAGCGTCGCAGGACGTTCTGCGCGTCGGCCGTCTCCAGCAGCTGCTCGGCACGCGCGAGCAATCCGGCCGGCGTGTCGAGCTCGCCGGACTCGGCGGCGTTCAACAAGTCGTCGTTGGGCGTCGTGTTCCGCAGCAGGAACGACAGCTTCGAGGCAATCTCGTAGCTCGTGAGCCGGCCCCCGCCCGAACCGAGCTCTGAGCGGTAGATGAACCCGGGCGCCTGCAGCATCGCCTCGATGACGATGCGCGCACCGTCGGCGAAATCATTTCCGGAACCGAAAACCTGCGGTCCGAGATCGAACAGCCGCCGATACCGCTGCTCCTCGGCCGCCGTGAGCGGGCGGCGATAGACGCGTCGGCCGAAGTTCTTGATGAAGGCGCCCGGATCGTTTCCGCCCGTGATGCGCGAGAGCGTCTGCGCGTCCTTCGTGACCTGTTCCGCGAGTGTTTCCGCCGCGAGCTGATAGTCCGTGCGCAGCGTGGAGCTCACGAAGAGCGCCTTCTCGTTATTCGAAAAGGTCCCTTCCGGTGGATCGCTGGTGAAGGCGCTCGAGAGCCCGGGCTCGGCCGGCAAGTACAAAAGATCGCGGACGCTGGCTTCCCACTGCTCGTGGGTCAGCCGGATGAACCCGGAGTAGATCGGGCTCCCGTCGAGATCGAGATTCGACGTGGCGGGGCTCGGTGGATCCAGATCGATCGGATCCGGAGAGATGGTGGGATCGTTTTCGGGATTGATGGGAGTCCCGTCGATGCCCGGCGGCCCGCCGGAGCTCGCGCCCCCCGTCCCATTCGTGCCCGAAACACTCCCCGGATTGGAGCCAGAGGTCGATCCGGGATTCGTTCCGTTCGTCGAACCGCTGCCCGATGCGGGCGGTGAATTCGACCCGGGGTTCGTTCCGGGTTTTGCCCCGGGTGTGCTGGTTCCTCCCGGACCCGTCGAGGCCCCCGGTCCTTCGACACTTTCCGCGTCGTCAAGAAGACCGTCCGGCGGCTCGATCGGCCCGGTGCAAGCCGCAACGACTCCAATCAGAGGAGTGATGAACAGGCAGAGTTGTCGTCTCATGGAAACTCGTTGCTCCAGGCCACGACGATCCGCCTCAACTCGCAACGCCAAGCCGGATGGCGGGAATGGACTCTGTGCAGCATTGCAGGCAGGCGATCGAGTGCCGGTCCGGTCGGACTTGTATTCCCGGTCGTCGGCAGGGCGGATCAGAAATTTCGGCCTGGTTTCGCGGAGTCCGGCAGATTTCCGCTGCTACAGCTGCAGAATTCCAGAATGCTTGCCGCCGGGCACCGTCGATCAGGCGCGAAGGACGGGCGCAGTCGCGCAACAGGTTAAGAGATCGGAGCCTCCGGATCAACCCGCGGAGTGAAGCGCGCGAGTTGCGCCGAGAGCGAATAAGCGAAGGCTCAGTAAACGCGGTACTGGCCGCTCGAAACGAGCAGGCTCAGCAAGTGCATCAGGCCCGCATAGTAGCGCGGCGCTCCCGTCGGTGAGCCCAATTTCCAGGCCGCAGTCAAGAAACTTTGTCTGTTGGACGTGGTCGCGATGGTGGCCGTCGCAGCGAGCGCGAACATCAACGCCGGGTCTTGGGGCGTATTGTTGCGAACCTCGCCGTCGATCCCGTACGACGTTTTGACGTTGTCTGGGCTGCCGAACGTCTCCAACAACCGGTTCGCGTTGTCGGCGTGCCAGGTGTCCTTGCCGAACCAGATCGCATCGAGCGCGATGTTGATCAACGTTCGGTAGCCCTCGGAATCGAAGTAAGCCGCGCCCTCCACGGGCTCGCCGTCGAACTTCGCGCGCAGGGGCATAAGCCCCGTCGTTTCATCCTCGGCGTCTTTCCAGTGCTGTCGGGCTGCTTCGGCGGCCGCGCGCCAGAACTCGTCCCCCGTCGCCTGCGCCCAGAGCTCGTAGTACGCGGGCATCAGGATGGACGGACGCGTTCGGCCGGCCGCACTCGGATCGGGCACGTCGAGGACGAGCTTCGTCTCCGCGTCGAACATGGCCGTGACGCCGTCCTCACCTCCGTCGCTTTCCGACTCCCGGTTTCGCATGAGGTCGAGCAGAGCGACCGCGTCCGCCGCGTAGTCGATCCGCCCCGGGTCGTTCCCCCAACGCCCGTGCGCGAATATCAGCGCCATGGCGCACTGTTGGGGCCCGAACGGGTCCACGCACGGCTCGGGCTCCCCGCCGACCATGCAAGACGAACGAAAGTATCCCTTGTACGGTCCGTCGCGGTACGGCAGAGCCTGCCGTGCGAACGACCAGAGGCGATCGAAGTAGTCGCGCTTGTCGAGCTGGACGGCGATCATCATCGCGTAGCCCATGCCTTCGCTCCGCACGTCGCCGTGCAGGACGTCCAGCACGAATCCCTGGTCGTCTCCGACCCCGATGTAGATGCGCTCGGTCGCCGCATCGCCCTCGAAGAGGCGCCTGAAAACGTCCTCGATTTTCGCGTCGATTTCGGCCTTGCCGACGCCGAGCACCTCCCTGAGCGGGTTGGAATACGAGGCCGGGCCCTTCAGGGGTTGCAGCATCACGGGCTCGGGCCGTTGGCCGTCGTCGGCCTGGCGTTCCGTGGTGCCCGACCCGAGCGAGTCGACGGTCGTGCCGCAAGCGACGATCAGGGGCAGCGTCACTGCCACGCACGCGAGCCGCGCACCGCGAAGACCCGCTCGACCCATCGCCCGGTCACTCGTCCAAGATTCGCCGCACGCGTGCAGCAAGGACGCCATTCGGGTAGCGCCGTAAAAATCGCTCTGCACGCTGCCGGGCCACGCCGTTCTGACCGCTCTTCGCGAGCGCGTCGATCCGCAACACCTCCGCTTCGATACCGAGACGGCCGTTCGGGTGAGCGCGCCCGTAGGCATCGAGCAGCGTGAGCGCCGCCTTCGCATTTCCAGCTGCGAGCGCCTTCCGTGCCGCATCGAGCGTCTCGAGCTCCGCACCGAGCAGCGCCGCGCTGCTGACCGGTTCTTCGACGGCGGGACGGCTCACAATGCGCGCGCTGGGCGCCTGCTGCACCGGCTCCGTCACGACGTCGCTCGGCTCGGGTGCCTGCGCCGGAGCTTCGACGACGGGCGCAGGCGCGACCCGCGTCGCCCTCACGGGTTCGGCCGGCGGCGTGCTGACGGCAGGCTCCTTCGCTTCTCGAGCCGACTCCCAGACGAAGTACCCCGCCGGCAAACCGGCCACGGTGCCCACCATGGCGAAGGTGGTCAGCAACTTGGTCCACCCGAGTTTTGCGGCCACCGAAAAACCAACGCCCGGTGGCCGGAAAAGAGCCGCTGCCCCCGCCGCACCGGCCGTTACGGCCGCGGCCGACCCAGCGAGCCCGAGCGCCGCGAGCGTTTTTGCGTGGGCCTCCGGAGAGCTGCGATAAGAAACGCCGGCATCCAGAAGCGCGCGTTCGAGCGCGCTGCAACTCCCTTCGAGCAGACGGCGCGGTTCGTTCATCGGCTCACCTCGGGTGTCGCGCGACGTTCGAACGCGGCCACGCGCTCGCGAAAATCGGCCCGTGCTCGGCGCAGACGAGAAGCGACCGTGCCGCGGGGAATGCCGAGGATGGAGGCGATCTCGGCCATGTTGAGCTCCTCGAACTCGTAGAGAACGAAAACGGTGCGCAGGTCGGTATCCATCTGGTCGAGCACCCGGTCGAGCATCTGACGCGCGCGCTTCTGATTCGTCAGCTGCTCCGGGGTCGCAAACTCCACCATTTCGAGCGCCTCGCTGGCCGGGACCTCGCGCCGGCGCGCGGCCGTTCGCCGCGCGTGGGCCGCCACGTGGAGCGCGATTTGGAGGAGGAACGCTTTCTCGGCGCCGGGGCGGACATCGTCGAGACGCCGCGCCACCGTGATGAACGTACGCTGGACGGCATCGTCGATTTCGGCCGCCGGGGTTCCTGCGTTGCGGAGCACGCGCGCGATGAAGTCAATGTAACTGTTCACCATCGCTCGCAGGCGCTCCTCCCGCGCGCCCACGTTTCCGCTCGCCGCGGATGGAAGGAGATTGGACCGAGAGAACTCGGCAGACGTTTCCGGCCCGACGTCGACGTCGGCCCTACCGCTCACAGCAACGTGCGCCATGCAGGAGAAACACGCGTTCCGTGAAGAATTCGCTCGGGCCCTCGGGGGAGCAAGCCCAACCGCGCCGCGCCACCCTGGGGAACGACACCCCTTCCGCCCCGGGGCGACCGCTCCCCGCGGCCACCGTTTCCCAGCACGGGACGATGCGGGGCCAGTGAACCGTACATGAGGCCGTAATTCCCGTCCCGGTACGAAGTGATACCCGCCCGAACGACGGGCCGCCCGGTCCCGAATCGGAGCGAAAAGGAAGGCTCACCGGGGGTGTGGGTTTCACAACAGCCCAGGGAAAGGTCCACAGGACG
>QGUH01000371.1 GCA_003242355.1 Pseudomonadota bacterium | reverse complement strand
TGAAGTCGTCGAAGCTGTTCTGCTTGTTTTCGAGTTGCCCGCCGCGGTGCCACGCTTCGCCGAGCTCGCCGCCGCCCCGGATGTTCGCTTGGACGTACACGCCGCCGCGCTCGAGCAGCGCGTAGGTCGAGCGCGTGAAGGACGGCAGCAGGTTGACGTTGAATCCGCCGTATCCGTAGAGCAGCGTCGGGTTGTCTCCCGAATCGAGATCCAGATCGCGGCGGTAAACGAGGGTGTAGGGGACGCGCGTTCCGTCCTTCGAGCGCGCGGAGCGTGCCTCGACGCGAAACTCGGCATCGAACCGCGGCGCCGAGACGGCTTGCCACCGCACGTCGTTCCCGTTCACCAGATTCAGATGGCGAATTTCGGGTGGCACCGCGAACGACTCGAAGCCGTAGAAGACGTCCGAGCCGTCGTGCACGCCCGAGAAGCCGCTACTCGAGCCGAGCACGGGCAGCGGGATGGGGCCGCGGCTTTTCCCCGTGAGATCGAAGCGCTCGAGGCGCGAGGCCGCGTGGTGCAGATACCCGACCAGAATTTCGCCGCCAATCACGGAGAAGTGATCGAGCGTGTCTTCGGAGTGCTCGGCGATGAGCAGGCGCCAGCGCTCGCGCTGGGGGCGCTCGGGATCCACGGCGAACAGGCGGTAACGAGGCGCCCCTTCGTTCGTCATCACGTACAGGGCGTCGTTCCGGAGCACGGCGTAGTACAGGTGCCGACCGGGAGGCGTGACGAGACGAAAGCGCAGCGGGCTCAGCGAGCGATCGGCCAGGTAGATCGCGTTCTCGCTGAATCCGCGATTGACGGTGACGGCCATCCAACGCCCGTCCGGGGACAGGCTCACGTTCGGGAAATCCGTGCGCTCTAGGTCCTCTCCGAACACCAGCCGGTCGCGCTCGGGTGCGTCGCCGATACGGTGCTCGTAGATTTTGCGGTGATAGCGCTCTTCTCCCGCGGGGACCGTGCTCGGCTCGGGATATCGCGAATAGAAGAAGCCGCTCGCATCGGGCAGCCACGCGATGGAAGCGTGGCGCGTGCGCGGGATCACGTCCGGGAGGCGTCGTCCACGCTCCACGTCGAGCACGTAGAGCGTGCTGTCTTCCGTTCCGCGTTCACTCAGGCCATACGCGAGCAGCTCACCGCGCTCGCTCGGAACGAACCAGTCGAGCGCCGTCGTCGACTCGTCGCCACCGAGGGTGTTCGGATCCAAAAGGACGCGATCGGGTCCCGAGATACCGTCGCGCACGAACAGCACTGGGTGGTTTTGCTTGCCTTCGCGCCGCGTGTAGAAGAAGCGCAGCTCGCCGCCGGCGGTGCGCCTCACCCAAGGGCGGGAGAGCGTGCCGATCTCGAGAAGCTCGGCGATCCGATCGCGAATCACGGATCGCGCCGCCACGCGGCGGAGGGTGAGCTCGGTGAGCTCGTTCTGCCGATCGATCCACGCCGAAACCTCCGGATTGGTGGCATTCTCGAGCCAACGGTACGGATCGGCGACGGGGGTCCCGAAGAGGGTTTCGACGATGGGATCGCGGCGAGTCTCGATGCGCGGCAAGGGCCACGATTCTACCAGCACCCGTGTCGGCCCGAGGCCGGACACGGCGAGACGCGGCGCGACTGCTTGCTTTCGGGGCGACGGCGCGCTGCAGGCGGAAAGTCCGAGCGCGAGCCCTGCGAGGAGCAACAGCGATCTTCCAGCGCGGACGGCGCGCGCGCTCCGGGCTCTCTCCCGCGCCGCTCGTCGCCCGCTTTCGCTCCTCATTCGTCGGGAGTGGCGCGCGGTCCGGGCACCGAGGCGTACGGCCCGAAGGTGCGCGACAGGATCTCGAGCGCCTCGCGCCCGCGTTCGGTGCGCGGCTCGTAAGCGTCGGGCACGCGGCGGAGCGTGCGCGTCGCCACGGGACGCTCGGAGCCGTCGAGGACGGCCGAAAGATCCTCGAGCAGCGACTCCATCGACGGATAGCGATTGTCCGGGTGCTTGCGCGTGGCGTTCAGGATGATCGCCTCGAGTCGTGGATCGATCTGCTCGTCGAGCCACGACGGCGGGGGAAGGGGCGAGAAGAGCTGGTGACGCAGCACGATCGGCCCAGCTGCCGTGTCGAACGGCAAGTGCCCGGTCGCCAGCCGGAAGAGGAGGACGCCGAGCGCGTAGACGTCCGCGCGCGCGTCGACCGACTCGACCACGATCTGCTCCGGCGCCATGTATTCGATCGTGCCGAGCACGATCGACGTCTCGGGATCTTCTTTCTCGTCGGCCAGCTTGGCCATCCCGAAATCGAGCAGCTTGACGCCGCGTGGGGTTTCGGGAGTGCCGATCACCAGGAGATTGCCGGGCTTGACGTCACGGTGCACGATGCCCGCCGCGTGCGCCGCAGCGAGCGCCGCGCCCGCCTGTTGCGCGACGAGCAGCACGAGCTCCGGCGCGACCTTGCCGTAGCGGCGGAGCACACCGTCGAGCGGCTCCGCCTCTTCGGCTTCCATCACCACGAAGGGCAGCCCTTCCTCGGTTTCACCGCCCGAAAGCACGCGCACGATGTTCGGATGGGCGAGCGCGGCGGCGGCCCGCGTTTCGCGCTCGATGCACTGCCGGAGCTCCGGGCGCCCCGCGGCTTCGGGCTTGAGCACCTTGAGCACGACGCTCGTTTTCGCTTCGAGGTCGTCGGCGAGGTAAACGTACGAGGTCGCGCCCTCGTTCAGGTAGCTCCGAACGCGGTAGCGACCCGCGACGAGCGCCCGAGGCAGCTCGGGCGCGGTCGCGTGGAAATCGGACGTGGGGGCAGCGGGAGCGAGACCGCTCGTGGGCACGGGCGTCGCTTGCACCGCGTCCCCTTCGGCAGCCGCCGGGCTGGTTTCCGCTGCCCCGCGCAGGGTCAATCCGTTTCCCTCGGCGAGCTCTTCACGGCTTCCGCCGTGACGCTCGACCGTTTGCGCTCCGACATCGGAATGAACTTGCGCTCACCGTAGCCCGTGTAGATCTGCCGCGGACGCGCGATCTTCTGCTCCTTGTCGAGCAGGAGCTCTTCCCACTGGGCGAGCCACCCCGACGTGCGCGGGATGGCGAACAGCACGGGGAACATGTCGACCGGAATGCGGAGCGCCTCGTAGATGAGCCCCGAGTAGAAGTCGACGTTCGGGTACAGCTTGCGCGAGACGAAGTAGTCGTCCGACAGGGCGATGCGCTCGAGCTCCAGCGCGACCGACAGGAGCGGGCTCTTCTTACCGACGATGTCGAACACCTGATCGGCCAAGCGCTTGATGACGCGCGCGCGCGGGTCGTAGTTCTTGTACACGCGGTGCCCGAAGCCCATCAGGCGGCCGCCGACGCCGCTCTTCACTTCCTTGATGAAGGCGGGGACGTTGTTCACGCTGCCGATCTCACGCAGCATGCGCAGCACGGCTTCGTTGGCGCCGCCGTGGAGCGGGCCGTAGAGCGCCGCGGCCGCCGCGGCCACCGCGACGTACGGATCGGCGCGCGAGCTGCCCACGCCGCGCATCACGTTGGTGGAGCAGTTCTGCTCGTGATCGGCGTGGAGGATGAAGAGCACGTCGAGCGCGCGCACGATCTCGGGGTGCACCTCGAACTTCGGCTCCGCGATGCGCTTCATCATGTAGAGGAAGTTCTCGGTGTAGCTGAGCTCGTTGTTGGGATACACGAACGGCATCCCCATGCTGTGCCGGTAGCTCCAGGCGGCGAGCGTCGGCATCTTCGCGATCAGCCGGATCATCTGCGTGCGGCGGATCTCGTGATCCAGCACGTGCTTCGCTTCCGGGTAGAACGTGCTGAGCGCGCCCACCGTCGCGACCAACATCCCCATCGGGTGTGCGTCGTAACGGAAGCCGTCGATGAACGTGCGCACGTTCTCGTGCACGAACGTGTGGTGCGTGATGTTGTGCGTGAACTCGTCGAGCTCCGACTGCGTGGGCAGCTCACCGTTGATGAGCAGGTAAGCCACCTCGAGATAGGTGGCGTTCTCCGCGAGCTGATCCACCGGATAGCCCCGGTAGCGGAGCACTCCCTTGTCGCCGTCGATGTAGGTGATCGCCGAACGGCACGAGCACGTGTTCATGAACCCCGGGTCGTAGGTCATGAGCCCGAAGTCCTGATCGTCGACTTTGATTTGACGCAGGTCCGTCGCGCGGATGGTCCCGTCGGTGATCGGGACTTCGTAGGACTTACCTGTGCGATTATCGGTGATGGTGAGCGTTTCCTTGGGCATCGTTCCGCCGGGGCGAGAAGTGGTGCCGGGATACTTTCCCGAACCACCCCGAGTCGCAAGTCTTCGCAGCGCGCCGTTCGTTTTCTGGGCCAGGGGCCGACGGTGCGTGACGGGTTCTCGTGAGCGGCCGCACGCGTCCCATCCGCCGGGAGGCTGCCCCGAAGGGTGACGGTGGCGGGAGCCCGCGGCTTCCGCGGCGGATCGGGCGCTGGAAGAATTTCGGCTCGTCAGAAGCGGGGCGGCCGGGGACTCGCCGGCCCTTCCGGCGCCATGAGCCCGAACCCGTACCGCGCCCCGCCTTTCCGCCCGACTCGGTGCTCATGGCCGACCAGGGCGTGCGGGGCGCGGCGGGGACCGGCGGATCAGCCCGGTGACTTCGCTTCTTCCAGGGCGGCCTCGATCAGGCGCGCGACCTGGGCGAAGTCGGTGGGATTGTCCACCCGCTTGCCGTTGATGAACATGGTCGGCGTGCCTTGGACGGCCACGGACTCGCCGAGCTTGAGATCGCGCTCGACCGCGGCCGCGTGCTCCTTCGACTCCATCGCACGCTTGAACCGCGCCATGTCGAGCCCCGCCTGTTGCGCGTACTTTTCGAGCTCGGCCGGCGTGAGCGCGCGCTGGTTCTGGAACATCGCGTCGTGCAGCTCCCAGAACTTGCCCTGAGCCTCCGCCGCGAGCGCTGCCTGTGCGGCGACGTTGGCGTTGCGGCTGTTTCTTATACCATTCCCGGGGCCCACGAACCGGCCTCCTTATCCGTTTCCCGTTTTTTCTTGAAAAAAAAAAACACAAATAGCA
>QGUH01000370.1 GCA_003242355.1 Pseudomonadota bacterium | reverse complement strand
TGCTCGCGGCCGTGCTGTGCGTTGCCATCGGGTACACGGAGGGAGCGCGCCTTTCGCGCGAGCTCTCCGGGTTTTGCGTGATCAGCTGGTCACTGGTGCTGTCGGCACCCTTCGTCGCGCTCGTGCTCGCCGTGTCGGAGCTTCCGCCGATCGCCCAGGTCCGCCCGGCGGCGTGGCTCGGGTTCGCCTACGTGTCGCTCGTCAGCATGTTCGCGGCGTTCGCCGCCTGGTACGCGGGCCTCGCCGCGGCCGGCATTTCGCGCGGCAGTCAGCTCCAGCTCTTTCAACCCTTTCTCAGCGTGCTCTGGGCGTCGCTCTTCTTGGACGAGCCCGTGACCCCCGGGCTGCTCGGGGCACTGTGCATCTGTGCCGCCGGAGTCGCCCTCGCGGTGCGCGCGCGCCTCGAGCACGTCGCGGTTCGAGCGCGCTGATCACGACTCGGTCGGCGCGCTGCGCGGCTCGAGCGTGCGGGCAGCTCGCGCGCGCGGATCGCGATGCGGGTCAGCGCCGCATGCCGGAGCGTTGAATGAGCTCCTCGGGGCACTCGATCTCTTTGTAGACGAAGTTCGGGTTGTCGGCCGCGTTGAACCACTCGACGAACCAGCGGCACCCGTCCATCAGCTCGGTGAACCCCTTGGATTCGAACACGGCCCGGCAGCGGTTGAGCACGCAGTTTTTGGCGGCGTTGTGGTCGGGATTCTGCTGCTTGCAGCTCGCCAGGAAGCCGCCGTACTGCTGACCGAGATCCGAAGTGCCCCACTGCTGCGAGCAGGCGTTGAACTTACCGACGCCGCCACCGGGAATCAGGAGGTCGAACTGCGTGTGGTCGACGTCGTTGCCGACGTTGATCGCCTGCACGAGCATCGTCTTGCCGTTGAGCGACTGCGAGCCCGGGTCGCCCGGATTGTGATGGCCCGACCCGGTGAATTGGATCTGGAAGCACCGTCCACAGATGTCTTGATGGGCGGAAGTGGCGATGTAGCCGAAAGAGATGTTGTTGCTGACGGCCCAGGGCGCGAGACTGTGGCACATGAACGCGCCGCCGCCGTCGCAGGCGCTGCCGACGTCGTCGTTGCTCAGCACGTCGTCCGATTGGCTGCAGCTGTTCATCGGATCTCGGCTCGGCACGTTGTTCGCCCAGCCACAGTGGGGCTTGCAGCAATCCCAGTAGCGCGAGGCCCAGCCCTGCATTCCGTTCTGGATTGGCGTGATCATCGGAATGGAGGGCGTTCCGCCGGAGCTCGACGTGCCGCCGCTCGCGCCGCCACTCGAGCCGCCGGCGCCCGAGCCCCCGTTCTGACTGCCGCCTTGGGGTGTTCCGCCATCGCCGCCCGCGCCGGAGCTCCCGCCGGGCATTCCGCCAAATCCAGCACCGCCCGACGTGCCGCCGGAAGCGGAGCCTCCCGCGCCGGAAGCGCCGCCCGTGTTCTGCATGCCGCCCGACGAGGTGCTCGGTGCGCCCCCGGCGCCCGCAGCGCCCGCGAGGCCGCCACTCGCTCCCGCGCTTCCGCCGCTTGCGAGCGTGCCACCGGTGCTGCCGGCAACACCGCCGGTCGAGGTCGCCGGGCTGCCACCCGAGCTGCCGCCCGACGAGGGAGTACCGCCGCTCGTGCCCGACGTTCCGGGCATTTCCGGGAAGTTCGAAGAACCGAGCTCCGTGGAGGTGAGCTCACCCGAGCAGGAGGTTGCGGCGCTTGCCCCGAGCAGGGTCGTGAATGCCAGAAAGCCGAAATTCAGACCCCGAAACCGAGTCATCGCCGCGAACGGGCTATCATCGATGCCCGAGTCGGGCAAGCAACGAGCCCGGCGCGCTCGCCTCGTGTATTGGAGATCGTACAAACTTTGACTGTGACTGCTCTGCAGCGAGCGCGAACGCGCATGAAGATTGCTTTCGAGACAACCACGCGGGGTGAGCGTGTCTCGCGTCGGACGCCGGTTCGTTGCGTGCTCGGCTCGGCGGCGCTGCAAGCGTCGCGGGCGAGCGCTTCTCGAGCCGTCGGTGCTCACACCATCGGTGCGCTCACGTCGAGCGTGCGAGGCGAGGCGAGGACGCCGAGCGGTCGCGGTAACTGGCGTTCTCGGCGGAGGTGATCGTGTCCCAGTCGGATCCCCGGGTTTATTTTGCGGGTGAACGCACGCTGCTCGCGTGGGTGCGAACCGGAATCACCCTGATCGCGCTCGGCTTCGTGGTGGCGCGCTTCGGGCTGATGATGTGGTTGTTCCAGCCGGACGCCGCGCGCGGACGGCCGAGCCCCTTCGGCCCTGCGCTGGGCACCGGGCTCGTGCTGATCGGCGCCGGGTTCACGCTGCTCGCCAGTTACAAGTTTTTGCTGTTCGTTCGGTCGCTCGGCCCCGAGGAACGCCCGCGGGTGCGCTTCGAGCCGGGGCTGACCATCGCGCTCGCTCTCGTCGTGGCTGCCACCGGCGTCGGACTTTCGCTCTATCTGGTGGTCTGACCAGCGACGAGTCAGCGCGGCTCGGTCAACCGATCGGCGCGAGGCCGAGCGCGAGACGGCCGGTGAAGAGCTGTTGCTTGCGCTCCGGGAGGGGGTGCAAGGCCGCTCCCTGGACGTCGCGGAACAGGCGCTCGAGATCCATCGAACGGTAGAACGCGCGTCCCCCGACGAGGGCCATGGCCTTGGCGACACAAGCCCGTGCGGCGTTGGCCGTCAGGGTTTTCCGGATCAGCATGCGATTGGCGTGATCGAGCGTGGGGCTGACGTCGTAGTCGTTCGTGAGCTCGACCATTTCGCGATACGCCATCTGCATCGCGGCGAGCTCGTTCTCGAGCTCGCCGAGACCCAGCACGACGAGCGGATCGGGATCGCGGCCCGCTACCGCATCGCGCGCAATGGCCGCTGCGCGTTCGGCGATGCCGACGTAGGGCGCCATGAACAGGGGCGCGGCCACGGTCACCACGATGTTCCAGAAGGGATGCCACTCGCCGCGCGGGCGCCGCAGAACGATGGCCTCGTTCGGCACGAAGACGCCGTCGAGCTTCACCGAGTGGGAGCCGGTGGCGCGCATGCCGAGCGTGTCCCAGTCGTCGAGGATGGAGACGCCTTCGGCGCGAAGCGGTACGGGGAAGTGAAGCACCTCGGAAGTGCTCCCCTCCCGTTCGAGCGGCGCGCTCGTGATCAACAGATCGCCCGCCGGGACCCCACTGCAGAAGCGCTTCACCGCGGTGATTCGATAGCCGCCGGACACGGGCTCCGCGCGGCCGACGCTATCGACCCAGTCGCCCGCGCCCGTGCTCACGAGCACGAGCTCGGACGTCGCCACCTTGCGCAACAGGGCCTCACCGGGCTGCCCCTGGCGGTGGCGGAGCACCGTGGTTGCGACGAGGTGCATGTGCATCGACAGCGCGAGCGCCGTCGACGAGCAATAGTGGGCGAGCTCGCGGAGGACTCGACAGAGCTCGGAATGCGAGAGGCCGCCTCCGCCGAGCTCCCGTGGAACGGGTGCCGACAAAAAGCGGTGCTGCTTGAGCTCGACGTAGTTCTCCGCGACGAAGCTGCCGTCTCGATCGTGCTTGGCGGCACGCTCCGCGAAGGCTCGGCCCAGAGTGTGGACCGCGTCCACGAACCGTTGAACGTTCGTCGTCACGATACGAACCTCCTCGCCTCGTCGCCGTCGCGAAGCGAGGCCTCGGTTTGTGCTCGTGACGGTACGCTCGCGTGCCGGGTCGTTACAAGCTCGAAAAACGGATTTTGGCCCACGCGGAGCCGGGTGTGTTTCCGCGACTCGATGCCGAGCGCGGCCCTTCCGCAGCTGCGCGACCCGAATTCTTACCCACGCCTCCGCTCCGCGCTCGCGACGCAGCCGCTCTGGGAAAAGAGAGGGCGAGAACGCCGGTCAGCTCGACCAACCGGCGTTCTCGCGCGACAGGGGTCCGCGCGGGCCGAAGCGCGCGCGGCCTCCGCTCGATGCGGCACGAGCGAGCGGCGATGTCAGCGATGGAGGTGGCTGGAGGGTGGGGAGGAACGCTGCGACGCGGGCAGCTCCTCCTTGCGGACCTCCGCCTTTTCCTTCCGGACGTCGGCGGAAACCCGCTCCTTCTCCTCGTGAGGCGTCTTGGTCACGCGAATCTCTTCGCGAACGACGGGGCGCTTGTGGATTTCCACCTCTTCCTCGACGATCGGTACCGTCACCGTGCTTTCCTGGAAGGCGCCGGGTCCCGGCTCCGTTCCGGGAGGTGCGGCGACGCGTTCGACGCGGACCTCTTCGCGCGTGACCGGCACCGTGAACTCCTTGTGCTCGGTCACGACGTGCTTGTGGATCTCCACCTCGCCGGCTTCACGGCGATGTTTCTCGATCGAGATTTCTTCCTCCGAGAGCGGTACCCGATGCTCCTCGAGCGCGGCGCCCGTGGCCATGGGGGCGGCCGAGATGCCTTCGCGCCCCTCCTCGAGCTCTTCCTTGCGTTCCCGGCGCTCCTCGAGCTTCTCGCGCAGCCTCTCGCCCAGGCCTTCTCGGCCTTCGCGGGCTTCGGCGCGCTCTTCCTTGCGTTCTTCCTTGCGCTCCCGGCGCTCCTCGATCTTCTCGCGGAGCTTCTCGCCGAGGCCTTCCTTCGCTTCGATGCGCTCTTCGGGGATGCGTTCACCCTCGAGGCGTTGCCCTTCGAGCCGTTCGGCTTCGACGCGCTGCCCTTCGAGCCGCTCGCCCTCCATCTTCCTCTCGCCCCGCCGTTCCGCCTCCGCACCGAGTGCGCCGGCGGTTCCGGCGGCTGCGCCCGGCATCGCGCCGTGCTCCGCCGCCGAGGCTGCCTCCTTGAGTTGTTCGTCGCTCAGCGAGAGCCAGATCTCCCCGTCACGAACCGAGGAAATGAGGCCGTAGCTCGCAACGTACTCCTTGGGGAACAGCCAGCCTTTCTCGATCATGAACGACTGATCGGAAAGTGCGGTAACTTGCCCCAGATCTTTGCCGTTCGAGCTCCGTACCTTCATGCCCTCGCGGATTTCTTGCCGCTCCATGTCGTGCCTCTCGCTCGCCCGCCAAGGGGTGCCTCTTAAACAA
>QGUH01000369.1 GCA_003242355.1 Pseudomonadota bacterium | reverse complement strand
CCCCCGGCTGGCCGCCCCGGGGGGGCCGGGCCCCCTGGCCCCTCCGGTCGTCCGGGTCGATGCGGGGCCGGGGGACGAGGTCATCGTGCCGACGTTCACGATGATCGCGTCGGCAGCGGCGGTTTGCTACACGGGCGCGAAACCCGTCTTCGTGGACTGCGAGATCGACACGTGGAATCTGGACGTGTCGGCGGTGCGCGCGAAGATCACGCCGAGAACGCGGGCAATCATGCCCGTTCACATCTACGGGCTCCCCTGCGACATGGATCCACTCCTCGAGATCGCGCGCGAGCACGGCCTCTTCGTCGTCGAAGACGCCGCGGAGGCGATTGGCTCCAAGTATCGCGACCGCCCCTGCGGCGCACTGGGCGACGTCGGCTGCTTCAGCTTCTTCGCGAACAAGGTGATCACGACCGGCGAAGGCGGCATGGTCGTCACCAACGACGCGGAGATCGCGCGCAAGCTCCGCTACTACAAGAACCTGTGCTTTCCGATGGAGGGCCCGCGCCGCTACGTGCACGAGCACATCGGGTTCAACTACCGCATGCCCAACACCGCGGCGGCCATCGGGCTCGCGCAGCTCGAGCGGGTGGAGGAATACGTCGCGCGCCGCCGCCGCAATGCGGCGGCGTACAACGCTCGTCTGCAGGGTGAGCGCGGCATTCGCACGCCCGCCACGCGTCCTTGGGCGACCAACAGTTACTGGATGTACTCGATCCTCGTCGAGGACGACTTTGGCCGTTCGCGCGACGAGGTGATGCAAGAGCTTCGAGCGCGCGACATCGAGACCCGAAGCTTCTTCGTGCCGATGCACGAACAGCGCAGCCTCGTCGAATACGGGTGCAACGTGAGCGGCGACTATTCGCGCGCCGAGTACGTGTCGCGGCGCGGCCTCTATCTACCTTCCGGCTCCGGTCTCACGGACGCGCAAATCGAGCGGGTTTGTCGAGAGCTCCTGGCTCTCCGGCGCTAGGCTCCGCTTGCGCTGCTCGACGAGGGCGAGATCGGCGTCGACCATCAAGTCGACGAGATCCTCGAACTGCGTTTTCGCCTCCCAGCCGAGCAGTTTGCGCGCTTTCGTGGAATCGCCCTGGAGGAGATCCACCTCTGCGGGTCGGTAGTACTCGGGATGCACCGAGACGAGCACCTTGCCGGTGCGCGTGTCGACCGCGTGCTCGTCGGCACCCTTACCGACCCATTCGATCGAATACCCGGCCCGCGCGAAGGCGCGCGTCGCGAATTCCCGGACCGTGTGGCACTTGCCGGTCGCGAGCACGA
Organism: Pseudomonadota bacterium; assembly: GCA_003242355.1. Lineage (GTDB taxonomy): Bacteria > Myxococcota_A > Polyangia > Polyangiales > Polyangiaceae > PMG-095. Next base: position 3,786 of record QGUH01000369.1, on the reverse strand, counting down.
AGTCCTCGGGGTGATCGAGCTGGAGCATGCGCCACATGCCCTCGACGTACTCGGGGGCGTATCCCCAGTCGCGCTTCGCATCGAGGTTTCCGAGCACGAGCTTGTCCTGCAGCCCGTGGTGGATGCGCGCGACGCCGAGCGTGATCTTGCGGGTCACGAAGTTCTCCCCGCGCCGGGGCGACTCGTGATTGAACAAAATGCCGTTCACCGCGAAGATTCCGTAAGACTCCCGGTAGTTCACGACGAGCCAGTACGCGTAGAGCTTGGCGGCACCGTACGGGCTCCTCGGATAGAACGGCGTGCGCTCCGTCTGCGGAATCTCCTGGACCTTGCCGTAGAGCTCGCTCGTGGAAGCCTGGTAGAGCCGCGCCTTGATCCCGGTCTCCCGGAGCACGTCCAGGATGCGCAGCGTGCCGAGCGCGTCGACCTGGGCCGTGTACTCGGGCAGCTCGAACGACACCTTCACGTGGCTCTGGGCGGCGAGGTGATAGATCTCGTCGGGCTCGATCCGCTCGATGATGCGCGTGAGGCTCGCCGTATCGAGCATGTCGCCGTAGTGGAGGACGAGCCGCCCGTTCTCCAGGTTCTGAGGTTCGTGGAGGTGATCGATGCGACCGCGGTTGAAGGTACTGCTGTGGCGAACGATCCCGTGAACCGCATAGCCCTTCGAGAGCAACAACTCGGCGAGGTACGAGCCGTCCTGACCAGTGACTCCCGTGATCAACGCTTTCCGCATGCACGCATCTCCCACGTTTCGAGGGCCGCGAGCCCTCACGGCGCCCGGGCCGCTCGCAGGCTTCCCGAGCGGGAACGCAGGGGAGTAGCCGATACCGGACGATTCGTCCACCCGGCCCGGCGGCGGGAATCGGCAAACCGGTCTTGCCCCGGCCCTCGCTCCTTCGGTCGAGTTGGGCCGCTTACGCGCTCTGGGCCGAGCGCCGCGCGCGTTCCTCCGCGAGATCCGCCTCGACCATCAGGCGGACGAGCTCTTTGAACCGCACCTTCGGCTCGACGCCGAGCTCCGTGCGGAGCTTGGTCGTGTCGCCGACGAGCGTGCTCGTCTTGGTGGGGCGGAAATGGGCGGAATCGCTGCGCACGAAACGCTCCGGGTCGAGGCCCACGCAGGCGAACGCTTCGCGCACGAACTCTTCTACGGAATGCGCTTCGCCCGTGGCGACCACGAAGTCGTCGGCTTTGTCGTGCTGCAGGATCCGGTGCGCGAGCTCCATGTACTCCCGCGCGTACCCCCAGTCGATGCGGGCGCTCATGTCGCCGAGCACGAGCTCCTTCTGCAAGCCGAGCGAAATGCGCGCGACGGCCTTGGTGATCTTGCGGGTGACGTACTCCACCGTCCGGCGCGGCGATTCGTGGTTGTACAGAATCGCCGTCGAGGCGAACAAGCCGAACGCCTGACGGTAGTAGCGCGTGATGTAGTACGCGAACACCTTGGCGCAGGCGTAAGGGCTCTGCGGGTTGAAGGGCGTCTCTTCGTTCTGCCGTTCGCTCTCCGCGAGGCCGAACATGTTCGACGTACAGGGCTGGAAGTAGCGGATCTTCGGGTTCACCTGTTTGATGATCTCGAGGTTGCGCGCTACCGCCGAGCCCGTGATGTCCGACGAGTAGCCGACCATGTCGTAGCTCCAGCGCACGTGATCCTGGTCGGCTTCGTTGTAGATCTCGTCGGGCTCCGCCTCGTCGATCGCGCGGTAAATCGACGTCGGATCGGCGAGGTCGCCGCGCACCACGAAGAAGCGCTTCCCGAACAGCTCCGGATCGTCGAGCAGGTGCTCGATGTTCCTGGTGTTGCCGGTCGCCGAGCGGCGCACGAGGCCGTACACCACGTAGCCCTTTTCCAGCAGGATGTCGGCGAGGTAGCTGCCGTCCTGCCCCGTCACGCCCAGAATCAACGCACGCTTCATGAGAGCCTCACGGATCGATACCGCGGAAAGCCTGGATGCGGAGGCGTTCCGGTAGCTGCTCCGCGAGCTTCCATTCCTTGTGTTGAGCATCGAGACGGATGCCCGACACGTCGTCGAGCGTTCCCCCGAACACGATCGAAACCGTGTGATACAGGGTCTCGATCCCCAGCGAGTTGCGATCGAAGAAGTCCTCGTAGAGCCCGAGGAGCTCGAGGCGCGGCACCGTGAGGCCGATCTCTTCTTCGAGCTTGCGGCGTGCGGCCGCTTCGGCGCGTTCGCCCTTGAGCACTCGGCCGCCCACGACCCACCACTCGCCGCGGAGCGGCTCGTTTTCGCGCTTCACGAGCAAGTAGCGGCCCGCCCGATCCCTGAGCACGAGGTCGACGCACAGGATCGGGATGGCGCCGATGATCTTCTTGTATTCCTCGACGGGGATCATGGCACCACTCGGAATTCAGGGAGCGGGACGATGAACTTGCCGCCCCGCATGCGCCATTCGCGTTCGCGTTCGTACATTTCGTTGAAGAAGGCCCAGGGCAAGACGAGGAAGTAGTCGGGCTGAGCGCGGCGCGCTTCTTCCTCGGACACGATCGGGATCCACGAGCCCACCGTGTACTTGCCCCACTTTTCGGGGCTGCGCTCCGCGGCGGCGGTGATGATGGTGTGATCGAGCCCGTAGTACTGGAGGATGACGTTGCCCTTGGTGGAGGCGCCGTACACCCACACGCTCTTGCCGCGCGCGACCTCGTTCTTGATGAAATCGACGCAGAGCCTGCGGTTCTCGTCTATCCGGGCTTTGAAGGCGTGGAGGTCCTCCATCGTGATGTGCTCGTCGAAGGCCACGCCCGTTCCCGCGTAGTGCCGCGCGAACACGCGGTAACTCCCGCCGTTGACGTCGTTCTCTTCGATGCGGAAGATCTCGAGCCCGTTCGTTTCGAATAGATACTTCAGAGAATCGAGCGAATAGTACTCGATGTGCTCGTGGCAGATGTTGCCGAGGTCGTTCTTCTTCAGCATCGAGGCCAGGCACATCAGCTGCGCCACGAAGATGCCGTCGGGCGCGAGGCTCCGCCGCACGTCCGCGATGAACTGATTCGGCTCTTCGAGGTCGTAGAACATGCCGATCGCCGTGATGACCTTGGCGAGCGGAAGCCCGTGTTCGCTGCGGACGCGATCGAATGCGGAAGCCGACCAGAAGTCGTGGATCACGTGGTCGGCGTTCTTCCGCAGGTGGTCGACGAGGTTGTTCGCCGGCTCGCAACCGACCCGTACGACGCCGGGAACCCGATAGCTGGCGAGCAGCGTGCCGTCGTTGGCGCCGATGTCGAGCACCACGTCACCGGGAGCGAGGGTGACCATCTGCTCGACCTGTTCCGTGATGTTCCGGAGCGCCCGCCGCATCGTGTCCGTGACGCCCGAGCGGTACCAGTAGAAGCGGGAATAGAGCAGCTCCTGAGGAGCCGTGTGTTTGAGCTGGAGCAGACTGCAGCGGTTGCACAGCACGAGATCCAGCGGAGCCTTCACGCCGGTGCCGATCCGTTCCTTGGGCACGAAATCGTTGACGTACTGCGTGCCCAGCGAGAACACGGGGCGCAGCTCCGGCGAGCCGCAGAGCCTGCAGGCATGGTGCTCGATGACCGGCGGGATTGCCGGCTTTGGCTCGGTGGCAGATTTGGGGTTCGAGGAATCCACGTCGCGCTCCTTACGCTCGATCGGCCGTCACGGCCGGCCCGCCCGGCTGGGGTACCGGCCCCGGGGCCCTGTTGAGATGTGCCGCAGCAGCTCGAAGGACTCACGGGTGGGCAGGCCCCACCAGAGCGGCGTTCGCTGGCCGAAGCCCCCCCCGCTCTGCGGGCCGTTCCCCCCC
>QGUH01000368.1 GCA_003242355.1 Pseudomonadota bacterium | reverse complement strand
CTCGGGGGTCGGGAGATTTGAAAAAGAGCCAGGCGCGGGCCCGAGCGGTATGAGCAGCGGGGGCGCGGGCCCGGGCGCCCCCCGCGCCGGGGTTCGTCCCCCCCGTCCCCGGGCCGCCGCTGCTCATACCGCTCGTGCCAGCGCTGGCCGTGCTCCCGCCGCTTGCGCCGCCCGTTTCTGGATTCGAGCTGCCGACAGCGCCGCCGGTGCCAGCAGGGTTGCTCGGTTCGCCGCCATCGGAACATCCCATGAGACCGGCGACGCCACTCGCAGCCACTACCAAGACCGCAAGTCGATTCCAGAGGAGACGCGGACAGACCCTCAGCGTAGTGTTTCGCATGACCACGACGGGTACTTGCCACAGATCGCACCCGAACAGAAGGCTGGGTCCGCGGATTCAACGTGAGAGAATCGTTGCGCCGCCCGCCGAGTCTCGGCTGTTACTGCGAGTCTTGGCTGCTACTGCAACTCCTCGCTAGTTGCAGGCGAACCGCGATCGACTGGAGCGCACCTGCTGCTGCCTTTTCCTGCTGTAGTTCCGGGGGGCGATCGGTGGCGCGCGAGCATCCCCGCTGCGACGACCTTTCCGCGAGCGTTGCCGATTTCGGACGTTGGCTTCGTTTTGGCAGCGCTCTGCCCTCCGACTTCTCGACGAGGTCGCTCGGACGCGTGTCGACGCAATCGTTCGACGCGCTCGATGAATGCGCTCATCGACGCTGCGCATTCGGCCGAATGGGTTTTTGTCGTTCCAGTTGACCTCTCGTCCCGGGCCATTGCGGGCCCGGCCAGCGCTCGTGCGCATTTTCGTTCTGGATGGTTTCACCCGTTCGCGCTGGGGTCGTACGGCGTGCGCTCACGAGCGCTCCGGCTTCGGATTTCCGGAGACGACGAAATGCCGCGAAAATCCGAAACGCCGGTGGACGCCGGGCGGCTCGGAGACGAAAGGCACCCTCAGTTGCGGTCGAGAAAGGAGCCGAACGGTCCAGAGCGTATCGCCGATGAAGCGAAACCGAATGGTGTCGGGCTCGATCAAAGTGAGCTCGGAGAACGTGCCCGTGGCGTATGGAGCGCCGATTCGTGCGCTGTCGAGCTCTCGGAGATCTCGATCGAGAAGCACGATCGTCAATTGATCTTCGAAGGGCACGTCGTCCGTCGTGAACAGCACGCGGAAAGAGCCCCACTGGACAGCGCCCTCGAGGACTGCGCCTGCCACGAGCTTGCCGGTCGGAACGCCATCGACGAGAATCTGGCTCCGGGGCGGCTCGTCCTCGTTGGTCTGTTGCAGCCTCTCAATCGTGATGCGATCGTCGAGGCGCATACAGCCGTTCAAAAGAGGAGATCGACGCCGAAGGCAGCGAGCGCGCCGCCGACGAAAGCGCCGATGGTGACGCAGACCGGTGCGCCAGGGCCGCACGCGAGGCCCGCCAGGGCGCCACCTGCAACGCCTCCGGCGATGCCGGCGCCCGTCACGGAGACCTCGCGCATGGCCACCCGTGATTTGTCTTCGGCGGTCGCGATGGAGTAGGCGGATATCGCGAGCGACACGACGAGCAGACCGCGGCCGGCGCGTGAGAGGCGACGCATGGTGGCCGTGACCTCGGGGTTGGCCTTGGCCGCCGATTTGACGATTTCGGCATAGACGCGGTTCTGAGCGGAGGGCGAGAGTTGCTCGAACCGGGCGCTCTGCCCGAACAACTGGATGGTCTTTCGTGCGACCAGCTCGTTGAGCGTTCTTCCTTCGCTCTTCAGGCGTTGTGCGATCGCGCGACCCACGGGGGTGCTATGGCCCCGCACCACCTTCATGATGGCGTTTCGCGTTTCCTGCGCTTGGGACGCGGCCTGGGACCAAGTGAGCTCCCCGCGCGCGACCTGCGCCCGTAGCTCCGCGGCCATGGTCCGAACCTGCCGCACGTAGGTCTCCCGCGCGCGGGCATCGAGGGTGAGGTGAAAGCCCGTGTTCGCGAGCTCTGCCTCGAGCGCTTGAATGGCGCTTTCGAAGGCGTCGCGATCGTCCGATTCCGACATGCGTCCTCCTGAACGGCCCCTCACGGGACCGACCCACCACTTACCACGTCGGCCGTATACCAGAACGAGTGGGTCGCGGCAAGCCCCGCCTTGCGGCAGGGAGCATTCGGAGCGTGGCGGCCCGAGTGATCGTGGCGGCCCAGGTGAACGCAGACGCGCGCCGTTGGGCAATACGATGACGGCCCGCGCTCCCGTGCGTCTCGGCCCCGAGCTCGTCGTTCACGGCTCCGCGCCACGGCTGCTCGTCAAGTCGCGTCCGCACAGGCGCGCAGCGCTTCGATGTCTCCCGACACGATCACCGCCAAGTGGCGCGTGAGCTTTTCCACGGGCCAGTCCCACCACGCGATGCGTTCGAGGGTCTCGATCGTTTCCCGCGAAAAGCGCTGTTTGATCGGCTTGGCTGGGTTCCCGCCGACCACGGTGTAGGGCGGTACGTCGCTCGCTACCACGGCCCGCGCGGCCACGATGGCGCCGTTGCCGATTTTCACGCCCGGCAGGATCAACGCATCGTAGCCGATCCAGACGTCGTTGCCGACGATCGTGTCGCCCTTGTACGGCAGCTCGTCCAATTTCGGCATGACCTTCTCCCAGCCGTTGCCGAAGATCTGGAATGGGTACGTGGAAATGCCGGATAGCTTGTGATTGGCGCCGTTCATGATGAACTTTGCGCCACGCGCGATTGCACAGAACTTGCCGATGATGAGTTTGTCTCCGACGAACGGATAATGGTAAAGGACGTTCCGCTCGAAGTTCTCGGAGTCGTCCGGGTCGTCGTAGTACGTGTAGTCGCCGACGATGATGTTGGGGTTGCGCACCGTGTTCTTGATGAAACACACCTGCGGAAAGCCAACCATCGGGTGCGGGTTCGCGGGATTCGGTCCATTCATCGGTGCCTCGTGGTCACCGAACGTATCAGGATTCGGCGGCAGATTGGTGCTGCGCACGTCCCGGAAAACTCGCGCCCCTCGCCGAGCTCGCTCTCGCGGGAAGGCGCATGAAAACGAGGCATGGATCCGAATCGGGCCGTTTTCGTCGACTGCAACGGATCGGGCGAAGAGGAGTCCCCGAGCAGCGGAAAGCGAAATTCGAAATGAGAGGCGGGCGGACGGCGGCGTCGAGGGCGCCCTCCCGTTGCTCCGAAATCATACCAGCCAAGGAGTGTAAACGCCAGGTTCGCGAGACTCGAGCTCTGGCGCGCTGCGTGCCGGAAGTGAATGCAAACTGCCGCGCGCCGGGTTTCTGCCTTTGGGAAACCCCGATGGAGAAACGGCGTGCACCGTGGCTCGACGTGCATCACCCTCGTGCGGAAGGCCGGCGGCGCTCCGGAGCTCGGGCGCTTCCGCGCGACGCTGCAACGGCTCGCCGCTCGCGATCCGCAGGCCCATGCACAGCGCCTGGAGGAGCTCGCGTATCTCGCGAACGTGCTCGTTGCGGGCTGCCCGTATGCAGGCCGGCGGCTGCGTCCGATCGAGGCCGTTCGGATCGTCGCGGAAGCCTGCGAGCGCGGGTTCCAACTCGCGCTCGAACGCGAGCGCGCCGCACGTGCGGCGGAACCGGATGCCGATGCGCGCATTTTGTCGAAGCTCGGCGCCGTCCGCGTGTTCCGGATCGGCTACCACCTTCTCGCCAAGGGATCGCCGGGCGGTTCGGAAGGGTGGATCCGAATGGTGCTCCGCGGTGGCGGCGATCAGCCGTAGCGATCGTTGCGCCAGGGGTAGGCCGTCATCGAGTAGCCGCGCTCTTCCCAAAAGCCAGGGCGATCTTCGGTCATGAGCTCGAGACGACGAATCCACTTGGCGCCTTTCCAGGCATAGAGCTGCGGCGTCACCATCCGCACCGGTCCGCCGTGCTCGCGCGGAAGTGGGTGTCCATCGACGCTGTGAGCGAGCAGAACGTCGGGTTTGAGCGCTTCGGCGAGCGAGACGTTGGTCGTGTAGCCGTCGTAACCGTGGCACATGAGGTGCGTCGCTTCGGGGAGCGGTTCGGCGAGCGCGAGCACGTCGGCGACGCGCACGCCGCCGAAGCGGAGGTCGAAGCGGGACCAGGTCGTGACGCAGTGGAAGTCGGCCTCCTGCTCGACTTGTTCCAAGGAGAGCAGATCGGAAAAGCGAAGGACGAGCGGTTGGGCGCAGGCGCCGTCCACGTCGAGTGTCCAGTTTTCCGCCGCGATCTCGGGATGGATTCCGAGATCGAGCACGGGCCATTTGCGCGTCTCGGTTTGCCCAATCGGCAGGCGCGGCATCCCGTGGCGGTTCGGCGGGCCACTTCCGAGCGGGGAGCCATCGGCGAGGCTCGGTGTGTTTCGGATCGCGTCTTCGAAGCGGCGCTTGAGGGCCAGGCGCGCCTCGACGATCTTCTCGAGCTTGTTCCGGTCCATCGCAGCGGCTCCGTTCGGCGGGCGAGTCGAGAGCGAGCGGCCGTCAGGGAGCGCTCGTCGGCACGATTCGTACCACGGCTTCCATGTGACGCCCGGAGTTCAGCGTGAAGCGGGCGTGACCCGCGCGCTCCCGGGTCGGCGCCGCGAAGCCGACTGCTTGGAGGTGCCTGGCGTCTGCCGTCGGATCGGGGTTCGGGGCGCGGTCGGAGAGCGTCACCTCGATTTCGAGGCGTTCGGTTCCGGGAGTGACGCGGCGCGGATCGAGGGAGAACGTGCCTGCTCGCAGGAGCATCAGCGCGCGGTTCAGCATGCGCGTGAGGATGGGAGGGGCGCCGGCCGGAGCTTCGGTGCTCACGTCGGCGATTCGACCGTCGGAATCGATGCGCACTTCGAGCGTGGCGCTGCCGACGCGTCCGAGCGGAAGCACGCTCCACGCGCCGTCCGCGTGAATGCCGGCAGGCAACGCGCGCGTGAACGCGGCAGCGAAATGGCGAACACCGGGCGGAAGACCGAGCGCTCCCTGCTCGCCTGCGTCCGGCGACGGCGCGCCCGGAGCTTTCGGTGTCGCGGGCGCAGCGCCGTGCTCGGTGTGCGGCGTTGACGAGGCCGTAGCTTCGGCGCGCGCCGAAGGCGATGCTGCGGCTTCGTCGCGGGCGTCGCGTTCGCGCCCG
>QGUH01000367.1 GCA_003242355.1 Pseudomonadota bacterium | reverse complement strand
CACGCGGATCAAAACCGCTGGCACGGCCGCCCTTGACCCAAACGGCCCGGTTACCCCCCCTTTCCGTCCCGAGAGGCCGAGGGTTCCCGCCGTCCAGGCCATGCCTTCCTGACTCGGGGCGACCGAAGCCACCGCGGGCGGCGCACTCGCCAGCGGCGGCGAGCCCGGGCTCGCTTCCAGGCTCGCGGCAGCCGCAGACCCCGCGCTCGGGATAGCTCGTTCGGTGCGTTCGAGAGCGGGCCCTTCGAGGCTCGGAGGTGCCTCCGAGTCGGCTTTCTGCCGACAGGAGCCGACGACCAACGGCGCCGAAACCCAAACGATCCACCTCAATTGATCTTCACCATGCCGCCGGTGATCTCGGTGAGGGCCATGCCCGAAACGGCCGCTTTCTGGCCGCTCATCGAGGCCCCCGCTGGAGCGAGCTCGAGCATGCTCGTGTTCACGGCCGCAGACACCTTGTTCGTGCCGCTGATGCTCACGGTGCCGTCGCTCTTCAGGGAGATGCTGGCCGCACCGCATTGGAGCGTCAGCTCGTCGGCGGCGGTGATCTTGAGCACTCCCCCGTCGAGGCTGATCTTGCAGCTCGCATTTTTCAAGACCACCTCGCTGTCTTTGAGCAAGAGCTCGTTCGACTTGTGAGTGACCTTGTATTCGACGTCCGCCACGATGCCGTACTTTCCGTTGACCGACGTCGTCTTGTCGGCGCCGCTCACGGTGGTTTTGTCGTACTTCTCTACGATGACCTCCCGACCGCCCTGGTATTTGCCGAGATGCGTGTTCTTGAGCGTCAGCGTGTCGGCGAGGTGTACCGTCACGTCGCGAGTGTCCTTGAACGTCTCGCTGTCCTTCTTGGTGACGGTGACCGAGCGCTCCCCCTGGACGGAAATGCTCTGATTGCCACTCACCGAGACGCTCTGATTGGCGCCGACGGAGATACTCTGATTGGCCTTGACGTTGGTCGTTTGGTTCCGCTCCGCCTGAATGAAGAGCTCCTCCTCGCCCTTCTTGTCCTCGAAGCGAATCTCGTTGAAATTCTCAGGAGTGCCCCCCTTGCTGCTCCGACTCTTGATGCCGCTCTGCGTCCGGTTCTCCGGAAGCGTGTAGGGCGGCATGTTGTCCGCGTTGTAGACCCGACCGGTGATGATCGGGCGATCGGGATCGCCTTCGAGGAAGTCGACGATCACCTCTTGCCCGATACGCGGCAGGTGGATGCCGCCGAAACCGTTGCCTGCCCAGATCTGGGCGACGCGCACCCAGCACGAGCTGTTCTCGTCGTACGTGCCGTAGCGATCCCAGTGGAATTGGACCTTCACGCGGCCGTACTGGTCGGTCCAAATCTCCTGATCCTGCTGGCCCACGACGACGGCGGTCTGCGGCCCCTCGACGACGGGCTTCTTCGTCACGCACGGAGTACGGAACGGCTTCTTGGCGTCCATCGCCTGGAAGCGAACGCGATAATCGGGCTCTGGGTCGCGAGCCCCCCCGGCTTCGTACTCGCTCGCTCGAAGGTCGTAGACTGCCTCGATGACGAGATACTCCTTGTTCTGATCGTCGCGCGGAAAATCGTAGAGCTCGAAGAGGCTGCCTGCCATCAGGTCCCGCGCCGTGGCGGAGCCCTGGATGACCTCGTAGTCCGCTTGGAGCTCTTCGAGGCGGAGCCGAACCTGCACGTCGCCCTCGTTGAGCTCGCGAAACTCGCCGGGATAGTCGAACACTTCGTAGTCGCCCCGCGGATGCTTGTTGGGCTGAGCGAGCTGCGACAGCAGCGGCGCCGCGGGCCGCTCGAAGTTGAAGTCCGCCGAGGCGTACGCTCCCGGGCGGATTTGGTGCGTCACGAGCCAGCCGTTGACGTGCTCGTGGTCGCGCCGTTCACGCTCGAGCGGCGGATAATACGGGAGCCGCATGCCCCGGTCGTGCGCGCTGTACGAATCGGCGAGCACCAGCGTGTGCTTGTCGTAATCGTGCTTGAAGTAATAGTAGATGCCCTCCTGCTCCATCAGGCGGCTCACGAAGTTGAAATCCGACTCGCGATACTGAACCAGGTATTCCCAAGTCCGGTATTCGGACGAAAGTCGCTCCTCGAGGTCGGTGAAGCCGTGCTCCCGAAAGAGCTCCTTCAGCACGTCGGGAACGGTCTTGTTCTGGAATATCCGCGAGTTGGTCCTGTAGCTCATGAGCCAGAGCCAGGGCCGCATCCGAGCGCGATAGCGCACGTAGCCGTCGCTCACTTCTCCCGCGAGCGAGAAGTGCGTCACGATCCCGTTGAACGGGCGCGGCAACCCGTCGTGCCGCGTGAGGAGCACGGTTGCCGGCTTGCCCAAGAGAGCCGACAGGTCGACCCTCTCGTCGCGGCTCAGAAGCTCGAGGTCGTACGTGAACGGCCTCCCGAGCGTCTCGCGCCCGGTCATCGAGTTGAAAAGCAGCGACTCTCCGAGCGCGCTCTCGAAAGTGATCCTTCGGCTTAGCATGCTGCCCTCTTGTGTCGCGAAGGCGCTCCCGCGGCAACGACCAGCGACGCGGAGCGCTCCCGAACCCCAACCCGACCCAGCGGGCCGTGGGCCACCCAGAAACCACCACCAAAACGGAACACCACTGGACACGTAACACGGCTCGCCCGGCGCGACTACTCCGTTGCCTCCGAGAGCCCACCGCGGGGTCGCCGTGCCGTGCATGGGATGACCCGTGGAGTGACGAGCGCTCGGAAACGCGCCGAACCCGACGGAACGCGGAGCCGAGCAGAACGCCCGCTAGAACGCCGATCGGTTTGACCGATCGGCGTTCTGGCCTCGTTTCGTAGGGGCGGCACGCGCCGCCCCTCCCCGCCGAGGTGAACTCGGCGGGGCCCCTCCCCACGCGGGCACTCCGTCCGATGCTGTTTTCCGCGTATTTCGGCGCGTCCCTAACCGTTTGTCGCTCTCGGGCGGGCCGCCGAGTTACCTTCGGCGAGCACGGCCGGCGGCGCGTGCCGTGGCACGGCGGTTGCTTCGATGCTCGGCATGTTGCCCGAGAGCGAGCTCGTTGCGCGGCTCAGAGAGCGCGCGCCCTTTCGCAACGAGGAGGAAGCGCGGGGAGCGCTCCGTGCCACGCTCGCCGTCCTCGGCGAGCAACTCCACGAGGACGAGCGGCGGCTCGTGGCCGAGGAGTTGCCCCGCGAGCTCGGAGGGTTGCTCGTGCGGCAACGTCGCAAGCCCGCTGCCACCGTGGAGGCGTTCGCAGAGCGGGTGGCGGAGCGCGAAGACTGCGCGCCGGGGCGCGCCATCGAGCACGCAGAAATTGCGTGCAGCGTCTTGCGCGACGTGCTCTCGAAGAGCACCCTGGACCGCCTGCTCGGAGAAATCCCGAACCTCACGGCTCTGTTCGAGCGCCGCGAGGAGCCGGAGTCGGTCCCGCCCCCCGCGTCCTCGAACGTCCGACACCCGACCGACTTGGCCGAGGGGAGGCCCGGCGCCGAGCGATCGCTCGCCGGGACGGACAGCCCTCCGGCGCACCGGCATTCGGTCGCCCGATCGAACGATCCCCACGCCAGCACGCGCCTGTCGAGCGCTCCAGGGCTGCGTCAAGAGCAGAAGGGCGAAACGCTGGCGAGCGGCCGCCCGGGCTCGCGACGCCCGATTGCCGACGAGCACTGAGCCTGGCTCAGTGCCGGCGAGGTCAGGCACCCAGCTCTTCCCGGAGCCGCTCTTCCTCGTGGCCGGGCTCGAGGCGTTGTCGCAGCTCGTCCGGCTCGGTTCGTTCCCACACGGGCGTGCGCGCATCCACGTAGGCGCCACGCACGAGCAGGTGCGACGCGACCGACGCCGTCACGAGCACGAACACCACGAGGACGAGAAAGCGGCCGACCAAGGCGGGCCGCTCGAGGACGAGCGCCGTCCCGATCAGAACCAGACCGCTGGCGAAAGCCGCGACCTTCGCCGAAGCTTGGAGCCGCGTGAACGCGTCCGGGAAACGGAGCAAACCGATGCTCGAGAGCAGACAGATGACCGCGCCGAGCAACAGCATTCCCGCGCCCATCACTTCCATGTTCGTCGTTCTCCGTTGGGTCTTCGGGCGATGAAGAGACCGATGGCAGCGGTGCCGATCGCGGCGATCGCCGCCAAGGGGATGGCCGCGTCCGCGAGCGCCTCGTCCCGGTGCCGAGCCGCGTAGCACGCAATCCACGAAATCCCGATTCCCGAGAGCAGGTCGAGCGCCACCGCCCGATCGAAGACCGTGGGCCCGATGGCGACACGCACGATCGAAAGCGCGGCGGAGATCGAAAGGAGGATCAGCGTGAGCTCGATGACCCAGATCATGGCAGTGCCTCTCGGACCGCGTCTTCGATCCGGGTCAGTGAGCGACGCAGGTCGTCGAGATTTCTCGCGTCGAGAGCGTGAATGTACATGCGCGTCCGGTCGCGCGCCACGCCGAGCACCAGCGTGCCTGGGATCACGGCCACCATCCCGGCGAACAGGGCGATGGCGGATTCTCGCCTCACCCGGACCGGTACTTCGAGCACGGCCGGACGGAAGCGCATGCCGGGAGCGACGACGAGACGCGCCACCTGGTACGTCCCGATCACGGTTTCGGCGAGGAAGACCCAGCCGACCCTGAGCCAAGCCCGCACCCGGAGCGGGTCGCGGCGGCGCCGGGCCAGGTTTCCCGACACGGCGAGCGCCACGAACCCGGCCATAACGGCCCACCCGAGCCCGCGCGTTCCGATTCCCCCCTCGAGGAGCAGCCACGTGGCGGCGAGCGCAATCATCGCCCGCCCGTTCATCGGCCCCTCGTCACGGCATCGACGTACCCCGCCCTCTCGATCAACTGCGCGGCCGCGCGCTCGGCGACGTACAGGACCGAGCGGGGATAGACGCCAATCGCCAGGATCCCGAGCGTCAGCAGCGCCGCCGGCAGGTACGCCGGACGGACTTCTCTCACCGATTCTCGCATTCCCGCCTCCGCAGACGCTCCCCAGAATGCCAGTTGCCAAATCTTGGTCATCGAATAGAGCGTGAGCACCCCCACGGCGAGGGCCAGTGCCGATAGCCAGTACGCCCGTTGCTGAATCCCCGGGAAACCACCAAAAGATTGGGCCAAAA
>QGUH01000366.1 GCA_003242355.1 Pseudomonadota bacterium | reverse complement strand
GCGAATGCACTGAACCCACGTGGGTATGCTGCACCGTCGGCACCGCCGGGCCCGCGTGCGAATGCACTGGACCCACGTGGGTATGCTGCACCGTGAGCCCCGCCGGGCCCGCGTGCGAATGCACTGAACCCACGTGGGTATGCTGCACCGTCGGCACCCGCCGAGCCCGCGTGGGAATGCATGCACTGGACCCACGTGGGTATGCTGCACCGTGAGCCCCGACTGTCGTCCACCGTTGGGAATTCTCGAACGGGAGGAAACCAATCGCAAAGCTGGTCGCCGTTCCTGGGTCGGACGGTGTTCGGCCCGCGATACCTCGTCGTCCGTTTCTGCTCGCAGCACCTCGGCGGCACGCACGCAAGCCCTCGCTGTCGCCCCCCCAGCACGTCCTCGCCAGCCGCGTGTTGCACCATCTCGGCACCAGTCTCGGCGTGCGCCTCCTCGTCAGCCGCGCCTTGCACCATCTCGGCACCAGTCTCGGCGTGCGCCTCCTCGTCAGCCGCGCCTTGCACCATCTCGGCACCAGTCTCGGCGTGCGCCTCCGCATCAGCCCACAGCCTGAACCATCTCGGCACTTAGTCTCGTGCGCGCGCCTCCGCATCAGCCCCGGCCTGAACCATCTCGGCACTTAGTCTCGTGCGCGCGCCTCCGCATCAGCCCCGGCCTGAACCACCTCAGCACCAGTCTCGGCGTGCGCCTCCTCGTCAGCCGCGCGTCTGCGCGCTCGGTCGCAGACTCCGCCGTCCGGGAGACCGCGACTTCGAGCTCCCACGCTCGAGATTCATCTGCCACGCGTGCAGCGACCTCCCGTCGATTCCCCGCTCTCGCGCCCACTCCCCCGCGCTCAGCCCTGCTCGCTTCGCCGTCGCCAGACATCGCCTCGCTTCGCTCGCGTCCTCGATCTTTCTTCCGGCCGCCACTCGCCACCTCCGAGCCGCGCCCAGCCTGCCGACCTCCCCCCGCCGATGTCCCCCCCGGCGTCGCTGATGGGTCACGTTGCACCATCTCCGCACCCACTCGGCCTGCACCTCCGCATCAGCCCCGGCCTGAACCATCTCGGCACCAGTCTCGGCGTGCGCCTCCGCGTCAGCCCACGGCCTGCAGCACATCTCCGGGAGACTTCGCCCGCACAGCCTCGGCCCTCATGTCACCGTTGGTTTCCGCCAACATCACCTCGCTGTCAGCGCCGACCTCCAGCATCCCGTCGGAGCCTTCGGCCTGCACTTCCCGAGCACGCTCGTGTAAGGCAACGGGCGTGATACCCTCGACCCACGATGAACGTGAGGGCCGCTGGTTTGTTGTCGATCGGGGCCTGGATCTTCCTCGTGAGTTGCGGGAACACCGAGACCGGCTCGCCAGAGGACGATCTCGTCACCGGTGGGAAGACGGCGCGCGGGGGAGCGCCCTCGAGCTCGGGCACGTCCGGCTCGACGGGTGATGCCGGAGAGTCGGGCGGCACCGGAGGTATCGGAGAGGGAGGAGCCAACACCAGTGGCGGCCGGAGGCCCGTTACTGACGGGAACGGCGAGGCAGGAGCTCCCGGTGAAGGTGGCAGTGCCGGCCAAAGCGTGGATGCCGCCCAATACGCAGCGTGCGCCGAATACATCGTCGCGCAGTGCGAACGCCGGGCGTCCTGTGGCGAAACGCTGTCCGAAGCCACGTGCATCGCGGTGGGCCTGCCGCTCTGCCCCGACTTGCTGTTTTCTGCAGGCTCACGCGTCAGCATCGACGCCGTCGCCCGTTGCGCCCAGGCGTATCGGGACGCCGACTGTGACGACATCAATCGGGGCTCGTATCCGGAGTGCGAATACGAGCCGGGCACGATAAAGGAGGGGTCTGCGTGCGCCTTCAGCACGCAGTGCGAAACCCTCGCGTGCGGTGCGTACAGCCAAAACGACTGCGGGGTCTGCCTTCCCGTTCTCGAAGAAGGGGACGAGTGCAGCAGCGGAAAAGGCATCTGCCCGAACGGCACCATGTGCACGGGAACCTGCGAACCCGCCCGGCCCATGAACCTGCCTGGTGGCAGCGCGTGCGAGGTCACCTTCCAATGCGAAGGGGGCTTCGTGTGTCGCGCGAGCGACGAGGGCGGTCGTACGTGTCAGCCCCTCCTCGACCTCGGCGAGCCGTGCGCAGGCAGTTGGGAGTGTCGTGAAGGCCATTGCGACGCCGAAACCAAGAAGTGTACGCCGAGCGCGCCCGTCGGCGCGCGCTGCTCCGAGGATGGCTGGGGGTACCAGCGCGGGTGCGCCGGCGACGCCGTTTGCGACGAGCTCGCGCAACCCCGGCGCTGTGTAGAACGCGTCGGCCCCGGCGAATCCTGTTGGCTGCGTGTCGGCGACTCCAATCCTCGAGGAAACTGCCAAGCCGGCCTCGATTGCGTGTGCCTCGACGCGACCTGCGGCGAGCGCGAATGCCGGTTTTTGCGTCAAGTCGGCCAAAGCTGCGCCGATCCCGATACGGCCTGCGTCACCGGTACCGTGTGCCGCGACGGAGTCTGCGAAAGCACCGGTAGTCAGGGTCTGTTCGAAGCGGCTTGCTCTCCCTGAGTCTGCAGACTTAGCACCGAGTCGCGACGCGACGCGACGCGGCCCGGCTCGCCGTCCGCGCGTGTCTCGAACTGTTCCGAGTGGCGCGCTCTGGCCCACGAGCGCGGACTTAGCTCGCCGTCGGCTCACGCCTCACACGCTTCCGAGTGGCGCGCTCAGCCACACGAGCGCGGCGCGCAGCAGGGTCGAAGCGCAGAGCGTTTCCGCCGTCTCGAGTACGTGTCGGACCGCGCTTCGGGCCTGTCGTTCCGAAAATCCGAGACCGCGCAGCGCCCCAAACACCTGTTCGCCCACTGCTATCGTTCGCGCCGATGGAGGGTCAGTATACTTGGTCCCGTCAGCGCGCAAAAATCGAAGCTTTTTCGACGGGCTCCCCTCGATCCAAAGCTGCCCCGTATGCAGCGCCTTGTGGTGCCCCTCGCACAACGTGACGAGGTTCTCGGTATCGTGCCCGCCGCCTTCTGCCCGCGGGTTCAGGTGGTGAACATCGAGAAACCCTCCGAAGTTGCACCCCGGCACGACACACCGGCCGCGATCGCGGTGATAAACGTGGCGCCGCACCGCAGGAGCGATGCTTTGCGTTGCCTTCGGCAGGTGCGCTGCCGCTGCGATCGGCCTCGCCACAGCAACTGCTGAACGCGCCGGGCCCGCGTGGGAATGCACTGGACCCACGTGGGTGTGCTGCACCGTGCGCACCGCCGGGCCCGCGTGGGAATGCACTGGACCCACGTGGGTGTGCTGCACCGTGCGCACCGCCGGGCCCGCGTGGGAATGCACTGGACCCACGTGGGTGTGCTGCACCGCGAGCCCCGACTGTCGTCCACTGTTGGGAATTCTCGAACGGGAGGAAACCAATCGCAAAGCTGGTCGCCGTTCCTGGATCGGACGGTGTTCGGCCCGCGATACCTCGTCGTCCGTTTCTGCCCGCAGCACCTCGGCGGCACGCAACACATGCAAGCTCTCGCCGTCGGCCCCACCCAGCGCGTCCGCACCAGCCGCGGCCTGCAGCATCTCGGCACCAGTCTCGGCGTGCATCTCCGTGTCGGCCCCGGCCCGCACCATCTCAGTACCAGTCTCAGCCCTGTCTTGCACCATCTCGGCACCAGTCTCGGCGTATACCTCCGCGTGAGCCTCGGCCTGCAGCACATTTCCGGGATACTTCGCCCGCACAGCCTCGGCCCTCGTGCCACCGTTGGTTTCCGCCAACATCACCTCGCTGTCAGCGTCGACCTCCAGCACCCTATCGGAGCCTTCGGTCTGCACTTCCGCAGCATGCAGATCGCAGTCGCGAACCCCAAGCTCTTGTGACGGCGTTGCTTCGGACACCTCGCCGGAGTCCACGTCGTTGGACGCTGCGTCGAGATCATCGGAACCTTCATCGACCCTCGTGTCGACGCGGCCGATGAGCTGCACGTCGCACGTCATCATCTCGACGATCTCGGGAGACAGCTCCACGTTCGCCCCAGCGCCATGTTGCACGCCCCGCTGGCACCGTTCGCACACGGTAACCGATATCTGGTACGACGACCGCCCGGCATCGGAAGGTCCCCGCAAGATTTCACGCGCTAGTTGCAGAAGAAGCGCGTCGTCGTCCAGCGGCTCGGCAGTCCGGCGCCGAATCAGGGCCGTGGCTTCTCGAAAGGTCGCATACGTTTCCGCGCTCACGTCGAAGCGGAGCACGTGGCGACGCGCCTCGGGCCGGCCGGGATCGGAAGGACGCGCTCCTGGCGGCTTGCCCGATACGAGCTGCTCGATCTGCCGCACCGTCTTGCCCCGCGCGACTTCGAGCCACTCCTTCTCAGTGTCCCGAGTCGCCACCCGCCCCAACTCCCGCACCCAGAACACAGAAGGGCCCCGCTATTGAGCGCCGCGCTGAGCTCCGGAAGGTCTTCGAGCGCGATTGCCGTTCGAAGCTTGTCGTCCGTAGTTCGAAAACTGTAGCCGAACAGCTTCTCGACGTACTGCGGAAACGAGGCGTACCCCAGATGCCGGTGCACATCCGCGCGATAGGCTCGCAACAACGCAACGCCTTCGCGCCCATCGAGCTCCGCGCGCTCCTTCGCGAGCCGCTCGAGCTCCTCGTGCGCCAAAACCCACTCTACTTCTTTCTCGACCCAAACACCCGATTGCATGAGCCCATCATACACCTCTGTTTCGCGGCCTCCGCTTTTGCCCCCAGAACACGTTTTCGGCACCCCGATCGCCGCGCGAGTCGTTTTCGACCTCAAAAGCGCACCAGCGCGCCACCCAGCGGCACTCAAAGCCCGTTTTCGACCGCACCCGCGCTCGCGCGAACACCCATCCACAAAAACCTGTCAAGAAAAATCGACTCGCCCCCTTTGAGCTCGTCGGCAACCTCGAAGGTTGTCCGATCTGGGGCACTGCTCATCCCGAACCGCCCCGCGCTGAGCCCTCGACACCGTTCGAGGCCCACTCGTCACCCGGCGCTTCTCGCCCTTCCCGCTCCAGGGCTCCCCGTCACTCACTCCCGTCACTCACTCCCGTCACTCACTCCCGTCACTCACTCCCGTCACTC
>QGUH01000365.1 GCA_003242355.1 Pseudomonadota bacterium | reverse complement strand
GGCGGGGTGTCCCGCCCGCGCGCCCGGGCTCGCGCCGGAAAAAACCGCGCGCTGGCCGGGGGGGGGGTGTTAAGGGGGGGGGGGGGCGCGCCCTCGACCGCCGATGGGCTTGCCAGTGGGTGTCGGAGCGGAGGCAGGAGATGCCCGCCACCCTTCATCGGGGCGTCTCGTCGGCCTCGGGGGGCGGCGGCACCATGAGCACGTCGCAGGTGACCGCGCGCAGGACGTCGCCCGCGACCGTCCCCAAGAAGGCGCGTTCGAGACCGGTGTATCCGTGCGTTCCGAGCGCCAACAGATCGGTCGCGTTTTTCTCGACGGCGTGCTCGATGATTTTCCGCGGCGCGCCTGGGCGAACGTGGGTTCTAAAGGAAGGAGCGTCGCTCGGCGCGAGCCGCCCGCGGACGATCGACCCGGCGAGGAGCATTTGAATTCGCCGGAGCGCTTCCTTCTCGTGCTTTTTCCCATATGCCTCGAGCTCGCTCGTCGACAGGCTCGGGTAGGAGCTCTGCAGGTACGGGGAATCGTAGGCGTGGATGACGTCGATGATCGGACGAGGCGGCGCGACCACGCGGAGCAAGAGGTCGATCACCGCCCGAGCGGCGCGATCGAGGTCGAGCGCGAGCGCCGGTCGCCGATACGGAGCACGCGGGGCAAGCCTCACGACCAGGACGGGAACCTGAGTGCGGCGCAGGACGCGCTCCGCCGTCGAGCCCAAGAACACGTCGCGGAGCGTCCTCCCGCCGCGGCCGAGGACGACGAGCTCCGCCTCGAGCGTTCGCGCGTGCTCGGCGATTTCCCCGGCGGGAGAGCCCGCGACGACGACGACTTCGACCTCCGCCTTGGGCGGGAGTTGCCGCAGGAGGTCTTTCGCTCGCTCTGCGAGCGCCTTCTTGGCGTCACCCCGGGCGCGCTGCTGCAATCGACGGGGCAGACTCCCCGGAACGACGTGCAAGAGGGTGAGGCGCGCTCCTTCCGCCAGCGGCAGGAGCGCGGCCCGCCGGACCACGCGCGCCGAAGCCGGCGAGAGATCCACCGGGACGACCAGCGAGCCAAACATGCGTCGCGTATACCACGCACGATGCCGTGCGTTCGGAGGCGGAGCGAGCCGCCGTTGAGCAGTGCTCGTGTCGCGCCGGTGCGACACGGGGTTCGTTACTCGCTGGAACGGACGAGCGGCACGCTGCTCGCGTCGTGTGCGACGGAGGCAGCGGCGCGCCCCTTCGCCGTGTAGGGCAGCACGAACAGGTACAAACCCGTGATCAGGAGGGGAACGAGCGGAACGAGCGCCAGAAAACCAACCCAGACCGCGGAGGGCGCGACGAACATGGCGGCAATGTTGGCGATGACCGCCAGCGTGAACGCGAGCGACAGCCAGCGGTGGGTTTGACGAACTCGTTTGGCGAAACTCACGAACGACCTCCTTCCAACACGATTTCTAGACGAGGGCTCACGAAACACGGGCGAGCAGGTCGATGAGCTTTTGGCCCATCATCCTCCAGCCGTAACGCGCGCCGCCGGCGTTCTGCTTCTGATGCGGCTTGAAGCCGGATTGCACGAGATTGAGGCGCGTGCCCGTGGGGGTGGGCGTGAGCGTGAACGTCACGCGCGTATCGAGATCACCCACGACCCATTGCCAGCTGATTTTCGTGTGTGGCTCGATCTCGACGAACCGGCAATTGACGACTCCGTCCCACCCCGGTTGTGGATCCGCCTTGAAGGTGAAGGATGCCCCTGGCCGGAGCTCGTGATCGAAAACCGGAAGAAGCCACTCCGAAAGCAGCGTGGGGTCGGTGAGCGCGCGCCACACCTTCTCCGGGGGATGTGGGAGATCGAGCTCGAACTCGATGGATTCGCTCTGCGAAGGCGCCGTCTTGTCGATGAGGCTCATGCGTCTGTCCAGGGTCGAGGTTGGTTACCCGCGCCGCTCGGGGAACGAAGGGCCGGGGCGAGCACGAGGGCGGAGCGACGAGAAGTCCTTGGGCTGCGGAGCGCTGGCGCGACGAAGCCCGATCCGCGATCGACGCTTGCGACGGAAGCTCGAGGCATTCGCCGATGAATCATCCGTCCATCTTCTCCAGCAGGCGTTGCAGGCGATCGACGCGATCCGTCCAGAACGCGCGATAGTGCGCGATCCAGTCGATGAGCGGCTTCATCCCCCGCGGCTCGACGCGGTAATAAACGCAGCGCCCCGCGCGCCGGCGACTCACCAAGCCGGCATCTCTCAAGGTGGCGAGGTGCTGTGAGATCGCTGGTTGCGAAATGTCGAAGCGCGCCGTGAGGTCTTTCACCGCCGCTTCGCCACGCGTCAGCGATTCGAAAATCGCTCGACGGCTGGGATCCGCCAGCGCCTGGAAGATCTTGTTTTCCGCGACGGCAGCGCTGTGCACGGGCTATTCATAAGTGAACGCTTATGGATTGTCAAGCGCGGATTTCGCCGGGAATTTCCGGCGTTTCCGAACGGCTCGGAGTGGGCCGTCGTGGGCGCCTCGACGCGATCGAGGCCGCGTGCGAGGCCGATTTCCGGTTTTCGACTCTCGAAGCGCACGGTCCACCCGGTGTCGTCGTGACGTTATGCAGAGCGACCGAACGGGAGAAGCGCGCGGAACGTGTGTGGAAGGAGGGCGACGCTTTCGGCCGTGGCACGCGCTCCGATCGCGTTTCGCGCGACTCGTGCCGTACGATCGGCGACACTCACGGCTGCTTGACAACGCGGGCGCGCTCGATCAAACGCTCGCGACATGGCACCCACGAGCCCGCATCGCGCAGACAGCCACGATACGATTCGCGTTCAGGGCGCTCGGGAGAACAACCTGAAGAACGTCAGCGTCGAGATCCCGAAGCGGCGGCTCACGGTGTTCACGGGCGTGTCGGGATCCGGGAAATCGTCGCTCGTGTTCGGCACCATCGCCGCGGAGTCACAGCGGCTGATCAACGAGACCTACAGCGCGTTCATTCAGGGCTTCATGCCGTCGCTCGGCCGCCCCGACGTCGACGTGCTGTCGGGGCTCACGACCGCGATCATCGTCGATCAAGAGCGCCTGGGCGCGAACGTCCGTTCCACGGTCGGCACGGCGACGGATGCCAACGCGCTCTTGCGCGTGCTGTGGAGTCGGTTGGGCAAGCCGCACGTCGGTCCACCGAATGCCTTTTCCTTCAACGTCCCGTCGGTGCGCGCGGTGGGTCGGATTTCGGTGGAGAAAGGCGCCGGCAAGAGCGAAGAGCGCGTGTACACGCTCGCCGGCGGCATGTGCCCGCGCTGCGAGGGCACGGGGTCGATCAACGACATCGACCTGTCGCAGGTGTACGACGAGAACAAGTCGCTGGCGGAGGGGGCGATCACCGTGCCCGGGTATACCGCGGACGGCTGGTCCGTGCGGTTGTTCGCGGAATCCGGGTTTTTGGACCCCAAGAAACCCATCCGCAAGTACACCGAGAAGGAGCTTCACGACTTTCTCTACCGCGAGCCGACGAAGGTCAAAATCAACAACATCAACGTCACGTACGAGGGATTGATCCCGCGCATCCAGAAATCCTTCCTGTCGAAGGACGTCGAGGCGATGCAGCCGCACGTGCGCGCGTTCGTGGAGCGGGCGGTGACGTTCACCAAGTGTCCCGACTGCCAGGGGACGCGGCTCAACGAGACGGCGCGTTCCTCGAAGATCGCCGGGATCGGCATTGCCGACGCCTGCGCGATGCAGATCAGCGACCTGGCCGAATGGGTGCGCCGTCTGAACGAGCCCTCGGTCGCGCCGCTCCTGGCGAAGCTCGGCGAAACGCTCGATTCCTTGGTCGAGATTGGGCTCGGTTACCTCAGCCTCGATCGCCCTTCGGGCACCTTGTCGGGGGGTGAAGCGCAGCGAACCAAAATGGTGCGCCATCTCGGGTCGGCGCTCACCGACGTGACGTACGTCTTCGACGAGCCCACCGTGGGCCTCCACCCGCACGACATCCAACGGATGAACGACCTGTTGCTGCGCTTGCGCGACAAGGGCAACACCGTTCT
This sequence comes from Pseudomonadota bacterium, assembly GCA_003242355.1. GTDB lineage: Bacteria > Myxococcota_A > Polyangia > Polyangiales > Polyangiaceae > PMG-095. The sequence goes on along the minus strand of QGUH01000365.1, from coordinate 1,093 downwards.
CGTCGTCGAGCACAAGCCGGAGGTGATCGCGATTGCCGATCACGTGGTGGATCTCGGCCCGGGTGCGGGGAGCGCCGGCGGCGAGGTGGTGTACGAGGGCACGGTCGAGGGCTTGCGGGCGAGCGGCACGCTCACGGGGCGTCACTTGAGCGATCGGGCCGCGCTCAAACCTTCCGTGCGCAAGCCATCGGGGGTGTTGAAAGTGCGCGGCGCCAACACCCACAACTTGAAGAACGTCGATGTCGACATCCCGCTCGGCGTGCTCGTGGTGGTGACGGGCGTGGCCGGGTCGGGGAAGAGCTCGCTCATCCACGGCTCGGTCTGCGGTCGGGAAGGCGTCGTGGCGATCGATCAGGCGCCGATCCACGGATCCCGGCGCAGCAACCCGGCAACGTACACGGGGCTGCTCGAGCCGATTCGCAAGGCGTTCGCCAAGGCGAACGGCGTAAAACCCGCGCTCTTCAGCGCCAACTCCGAGGGCGCGTGCCCGACCTGCAACGGCGCCGGGGTGATCTACACCGACCTCGGCATGATGGCCGGCGTGAGCACCGTGTGCGAGGACTGCGAGGGCCGGCGTTTCCAGGCGTCGGTGCTCGAGTACGAGCTCGGTGGGCGCAACATTGCCGAGGTGCTCGATCTGTCGGTGACGGAAGCCGTCGCTTTCTTCGGCAAAGGCAAGGCGCACACGCCGGCCGCGCACGCAATCCTCGGGCGCCTGGCGGAGGTGGGGCTCGGCTACCTCAAGCTCGGCCAGCCGCTCACCACTCTGTCGGGTGGCGAGCGCCAGCGCCTCAAGCTCGCGACGCACATGGGTGAGCAGGGCGGCATCTACGTGCTCGACGAGCCCACCACGGGTCTTCACTTGGCGGATTTGCGGCAGCTGCTCGGGCTTTTGGACCGTCTCGTGGACTCGGGCAAATCGGTGATCGTCATCGAGCACAACCAAGCGGTGATGGCCCACGCCGACTGGATCATCGATCTCGGGCCGGGCGGGGGCCCCGATGCGGGACGCATCGTGTTCGATGGACCGCCGCCGGGCTCCTCGCCCGCCAAGTGACCGCCCCCGGGCCACACCCCCGCGCACACCCCCTCA
>QGUH01000364.1 GCA_003242355.1 Pseudomonadota bacterium | reverse complement strand
CGCGACCCCCTCCGCATTTTCCCCATTCCCCACTGAGTGAATCGGCACCAGGCTCATCGCAGTCACTCTCGGCGCGAGGAAACTCACCAAAATGCGAACTCACAAAATGCGAATTCGCATGTCGCGCCCATCGAACCCTATGTTCGATTCTCTCGATCCCTGCGCAGCCACTCAGTACCTCGTCGCACCGAGGGCACGCCGAAAGCGCATTACGGAAGACTCACCTCGCCGACACCGGGCCACGGCCGCCAACCTCTTCGTGAGCTTGCACCCGTGCGCGCGCCTCTCGTTGCCGCCGCAGCGGATCCGTGGCGGTTCGTGCGGAACCCGACGCGAGTTCGAACACGTGAGCGCCTCCGGGGCTCCACTCGATGCCAAGGCACGCCAGCCTGATGGCAGCTCTTCCGTGTGGGCGGACCGCTCGCTCCCCTCCTTTCAGGTCATTCCTTTTCGACCCCAATCGGTGGCACCGTCGTCCACGGCGGGTCCCCGCATTGCTTGCGCCTTTGCGCGTTTCGTCCGTTTGAGGCTCCACCTTGGATGGCCTCTCAGAGTCGGGGGCCAGCCCCCACCGCCCTCGCTGACTGCAACGCTCCGACAATACGCAGACTGAGCACGACGCGCACCGCCCATGCGCGGACGCCCCGTTCGATGCGCGCCCAAGCCACGTCATCGAATGCTTTGGCGGGCACCCATGTGCGTCCCCGCCCGAACGCCACCCATTCGACCTACGTGAAGGGCCGTCGGCGCTCGCGTGATCGGAGCCAGTGAGGTGCCCTCCCAACCCGCTCGACCCGTTTGGAGCGCCCGCATGGCGCCGGCGGCGTTCCGCTCCAACACGCACCACTCGACCCACGTGAGGCACATCTGCGCTGGGCCGACGGTATTCCGCCCCGAACACGCACGCACCCGACCCACGTGGGGCGCGCCCGTTCTTGCGCTGGCGAAACTGGTCGAGTTTGCGAAGCCGGCCGCGTCAGCGGAGCCGCGACTGCCGTCCTGCTCGGCGCTGCCCGCCCTCGCGTGCGTGCCAGGCAACTCACGAGCGCCCACGATGGGGGCGACGGCGCACTGCAGAGTCTGCTTCGACGGAACGGCGGCGGCGAAGCACGAGCGCAGCGCGGATGAGAACCGGACGAGGGGCGCGCGGCCCGCGCGCCTCGGAGCGAGTAATGAACCCCGTCCGAGCGCGCGGGCAAGCAGCGTTGCGCGCTCAGCCTCGGGGGAAGTACGTCGTCGCTCGCTTTTCGCCTTTGGTGCTGATCTGTTTGGCCGCGAGCAGCTTCTTCGCCGGAAGCGTCAGCTCCTTGGTCGTGGTGCCGAGCCCTCGGGCGATCTGCTCGATTCGCTGACCGGGATTTTTGGCGATGTAGCCACGGAGCTTCGCGGTCAGTGCCTCGAGCTCCTCGGGCGAACGCTTTTCGCCTTTCGCCCGCGGAGCAACCCTGACTGCACGAGCCCTCGGACGCGCAGCTGCGCGCGCTGTCGCCCGCGCTGGAGCGGGGCCACTCCCCATCAGCGCAGCCTCGACCGCACTCCGAACTTCCTCGGTGATTGCGGCGGTCAAATCCTCGACGAAACGATCAACGACGGCACGAACGGTTTGGTTGTCCATGAGGCGCGGGAAGCTATCATGTCCGTGGTGGCCGCGGAGCAACTCGTAGGCCCGTTCACACCACCAGACTCCCAATCGCGCGCTCCGCCATCGCCGAGCACCCCCAGCCCCGCATGGTCTCGAGCGGGCCGGAATGAGCGACTTTACGCACTGAACGCCCGGCGGTCGTCCGGCTCGGAGGGCAGTCCGAACACCCGTCAAACCGCCTCGCCGACACCGGAACGGCACTCCAGGAGCCCTTTCGGCCACTCGGCGGAGCCATACCGAGCGGCCGTTTCAGCAGGTGCCGACTCCGGGCACGAAGCAAACGCCCGGCGAACCCGACTCCGGCGCTCGTCATCGTCGAACGGCGAGCGGACCCGCGTTACGAAGGATGCCGTTTCGGAGAACCTCGACTCCGATTCCCGCCATCCCCCGTTTGCAGGCGAGCCCACGTCACGAACGCTGCCGTCTCGGGCTCCGGACTCTGCTGCTCGAAACGGCCATGGCGAGCGTGGCTACGAACCCCTCGACTCCGCCAAAGCGCGCTCGAGCCCCCGCACGATCGCAGGGAGGATGGATCCCGATGGGCCTCGAAGCGAGCAATGCGCTTTTGCGGTGAGCGGCGTTCGCTGCGGGTTCACCTCGACGACGAACGCGCCGTGCTCGCGCGCAACGAAGGGGAGCTCGGCCGCCGGATACACCACGGTGGAGGTGCCGATCGACAAGAAGACGTCGGCGCGACGCGCACGGTCCAGAGCGCGCTCGAGCGCCTCCGCCGGAAGGGCTTCGTGAAACCAGACGACCCCGGGGCGAAGTAGGCCGCCACAGCGGGGGCACCGCGGCGGCACGGCTCCGCCCTCCGCGTAGTCCTCGACGATCACGCCTTCTTCGAAGCACTTGGTCGCGGTGATGTTTCCGTGCAGCTCGATCACGTCGCGACTGCCGGCGCGCTGATGCAATCCATCCACGTTCTGGGTCACGAGCGCAAACTCGGGAACGCACCGGGCGAGGTCGACGAGCGCCCGGTGGCCGGGGTTGGGCTCGGCCTGGGCGACGAGCCCGCGCCGGTACGCGTACCACTCCCATACGAGCTTCGGGTTCCTCCGAAACGCTTCGGGCGTGGCGAGCTCTTCCGGTGAGAAGCGCGCCCAAAGCCCGCTTTGGGCGTCGCGAAAGGTCGGAACGCCGCTCTCCTGCGAGATGCCCGCACCGGTGAACGCCACGACGCGCTCCGCCCGCCGAAGCGCATCGATGACTTCCGAAGGGATCTCGGGCGCGCGCGCGTCGTCGTCCATCACCATGCAGCAAAGCTCCTCGTTCTGCATTCTCACCGAAACGAGCCCGCCAGACGACCCCGTGCGCGCCACCGTTCGCGAGCGATGCTCTTCGCGCTGCATTCTCGCCGAAAAGCCGCGCCCCACGTGACCCGGCGTGCGTCGAGCGCCCCGTTCCAGCACGGATCGTGAGTGCGGCTCCCTTCCCGGTCGTCGTTGCACCGGGGCGGTACACCACCGTTCGGGTCCGCATGCTCCGCGAGAGCCCGCCGCTGATCGTGAGCCAACTCGCGCTCGGTTCCCGTCGCTGACCCGAGCGACTGCTTCGGCGCAGCCCTTGCGCCCGGTGGTCGCGCCGACGCAGCTCGCGCGCTGCGCGGCGTGGCCCCCCCGGGGGAACCAGCGCGATCGCGTCTTGGCACGGCGCCTGCTCGTGAACCCGGCCATGGCTCGCCTGCTCGTCGTCTATGCGACCCGCTACGGTCACACCGCCCGGGTCGCGGAACACATCGCGGCAACGCTGCGCATGGAAGGGCACTCGGTCGAGGTTGCCACGGCTGCACGCTTCTCTTCCGGGCGCTCCCTCGACTCGTTCGACGCGGTGCTCGTCGGCGCGCCGATTCTCGGGGGCACCTACGGCCGCGCCGTGAAGCGCTTCCTCCGCGAGCACCGCGAGGAGCTCGCGGCCAAACACTGGGCCTTCTTCTCGGTGGGGCTCTCCGTGATCGCGGAAGGTGGGCGCATCGACACCGAGAAAGCGCTGAAGCGATACCTCGACGCCGTGGGCGTGCGCCCGACGCGTACCGAGTTCTTCGCCGGAGCGCTGACCTACACTCGGTACAATCCGCTCGTTCGCTTTCTCATGCGCCGCATCGTCGCGCGCCAGGGTGGCGACACCGACACGAGCCGCGATTACGAGTACACGAACTGGGACGCCGTCTCCGTCTTCGCCCGCGATTTCGCGCGGGAGCTCGGACCTGCGCCGGAGAGTCTTCCCGAAGCGCCGACCACGCGCCCGGCGTCCTACGGCGAATCGCCGATTTCCGCGTCGAAGTGACGGTGCCTTCACACCGCGCGGCAAAAACCCACGGGGCGCGAAGACACGCGTGCGCAAAGCGCCGCGGTCGCAGCATGATCCCACTCACCGCGGTCACCGCGCGAAGCTGCTAGAACGACGGCGTTCGCCGTCGTTGTGGCAGCGGTGGCGCTCGCCCCGTGCTCGCCCCTTCGAATGCCCGGAGGACGAGCGCGCGCCCCCGTTGTTTGGCCGGGGCTTTTCCGTTTGGAGGTTCTCTGTGGCCGACGTGCTGATCATCGATGACGACATCGAGCTCCGTGAAGCGCTCGCGGAAGCCCTCGCCATGGAAGGCTTCCACGTGGCCACGGTCGGCAACGGACGCGAGGGGCTCGATTACCTGCAGGAGGCAATCCCGCCGCACGTCATTCTCGTCGATCTCATCATGCCGATCATGAACGGATGGCAGTTCTGCGAGGCGAAAAATGCCGATCCGCGACTCGCTCCCATTCCCGTGGTCGCGCTCTCCGCTGCCGCGAAGAAAGACCCGACGTCCCCGTACTTTCTCGACGTGGAGGACGTCGTCGTCAAACCGGTGATGATGGATGAGTTGCTTTCCGTCGTGCGGCGGTTCGTTCCGAGCACACTCCCCTCTCGCTGAAGAGGCGCTGCATTGGCAAAGCCCGGCGAACAGGAGGTCCTCCCCCAAACGGGGCTCGACCCGGACAGCTCGGGGCGATTCCGCTCCGGTCGCCAGTCGACCATTCCTGCCCGCATCGGTCGTTACGAAATCATCGAGCGCATCGGGGCCGGAGGCATGGCCGAAGCGTTCCGCGCCAAGGCGCGCGGCCCGGCCGGTTACGAACGCGAGCTCATCATCAAGAGTATCCTTCCGGAGCTCGCGGAAGACGCGGAGTTCATCCGCCTGTTCGTCGCGGAAGCCAAGATTCTCGGGCTGATCAAACACCCGAACGTCGTTCAGGTGTACGACTTCGGCGAAGACGACGGGCGGCACTTCCTGGCGCTCGAGTACCTCGACGGCCCTTCGGTCGCGGACATGATCGCGGTGCTCGCGCACACCGGACAGACCATGCCGCTCGGCCTCGCCGTCTACATCGCGCGCGAGATCTGCCTCGGCCTCGGCGCCGCGGTAGCCGGCGAGTCGGAGCGCCAGGGGCTGCCCGGGGGGCGCGGGCACCGCGACACTGCCGGCGCCA
>QGUH01000363.1 GCA_003242355.1 Pseudomonadota bacterium | reverse complement strand
TGTAGGTATAGGGGGCCATCAGAGTTTTTGTCTCTTCCTTTTGGGGGGCAGGTGAAATGTGTATAAGGGACAGGTCGGACGCCCGCCGCGCCGGCGCCGTCGACGCGCGCGCCGAGCAGGAGTACGGTTTCGAGCTCCAAGCGTTGGCGAGCCAAATTCCGTCGAGTCAACGCGCCCTCGCGCTTTCGGCGGCGAGCCCGTGGCGCTATCCCAGAAACCGCGCGGGCCGCGGCTACCTCGTCGAGGACCACCCGGCGAGCTACGAGCGGCTCGAGCTGCCGAATCTCGAAGACCCGCGCGACCTGCTCACGCCGGAGCGCCTCGTCGTCGGCGACCCCGATCACTGGCCGCTGCAACCGCTGCCGGCTTCGTTCACGTGGATCGAGCACGGCGCGTTTCCGCGGCTCGGATGGTTCGGGGAGACGCCGCCGTGGGACGCCGAAGAGATCGAGCGGTACGTGACGATGTTTCCGGAGGTGCGCTTCGGCTACGCCACGCCCGAGCTCTTTCGACAGGAGGGAAGCATCGAGCAGCGGTTCGATCGTCGAGCGTTGAACGGCGCGTCGTTGAGCCTTCGGTTTCCCAAGCTCCGTGGGAACGAGCGCTTCATCCTGATTCACTTGCATCCGCGCCGGCCGGCGTGGAGCTTTCGGCTCCCCGGGGAGCGGCCGAAGCTGTTCGTGGACGACCGTGCCGGCGGGCTCACGGAGGTGGCCGCACACGTTGCCTCGGTGTCGATCGAGCCCGATCTCGATCGCGTCTCGGTCGTTTGGTCCGGATTCACGCGGGCGCGGCGTGTTTACCCGGATTCGGAGCTTGCGCAGATGCCATTTCAGGTCCGTTGGTGATGCGGTGCACCCCTCGAATCCCGTGCGTGCACGGCAGGCACGGGCCGACACGGCAGGCGTCGGGGGCGAGCGGTCGTCGTCAGAAGCGATGGTGCGGGCGCGCCGCACCGTGCGGGTCGCGCTCGAGGGGGGCGAAGAGCGTGTCGGCCGCGACGCGAGACCCGCCGTGCAACGGCACGGACGGGCGCAGTCGTTTTCAGAAGCCATAGCGAAGCCGGGCGGCGCCGCGGGTCCAGCCGCACGACGTACGCGGGCAGGAGCGTGAGCGTGAAAAGGAAGGCGAGGCCGATACCCAACGCGACGAACACACCGAACACGCGGACCGGGGGAATCGGCGTGAGCGCGAGCGAGGCGAAGCCTGCCGCGGACGTGAGCGACGTGAACGCCATCGGTCGGCAGAGCGTGCGCATCACGGTGGCGAGCGTGCGCCGCACGATCTGCTCGAGTCGCGCCGTTTGCCCCGGCCAATCGAAAGGACTCCGAATCGAAAAGCGCGGAGCGTCCGGGGGCCCCGCCGTGCCGAGCGCGCTCGTCGCGGTGATGGACGGCGGCGCGCGAAGTGTCCGGGGCCCGTACGGGCCGAGCGCGCTCGTCGCAGTGATGGACGTGGCGGTCGAGGTTCCTCTGCGAGTCGCCGAAAGAGGGGCGGCTCGTGCCGACCCGAACCCAGAAGCGAAGGCCAGACCGTCGATCCATCGAACCGATCGGCGTCCATAGGAGGCGGAGAGCCCCGGCGCGGGGCCGCTGTAGTCTCCGGCGAACGCGGGGCCGATGCCGGGCATGTGCGCCAGGCACGCCGGGCCAGCCGCAGCGCGCGCGAGATTCCAATCGTCGTCGGTGGCAGGGGCGTGTTACCGTCGTTCGGCGGGTTGGAGTGACTCCGAGACTCGAGCGAACCAGTGAGGGTGACACCCCTCGGAGTGCGGTGCGAAAAGGAGCCACGCGCTCGGCGCAACGGCGTAGCGCCGAAGGCGGGAACATGGCAGTGGCGATGCTCCGCAACCAGTGGAGCTGAGGGCCACGTGGATCAGGAGGCCGGTCGATGAAAAGCGTGCTGTCGAGTTTCTGCATCGTCGGTGCGGTCGTTCTCGCGTGCGGAGGGGAGAGCACGACGGATCCGATGAGCTCCGGCGAGCGCGGAGGCACGGGGGGAACGGCCTCTGGCGGCGTGAGCGCAGGGGGAGGTTCGAGCGGCGCCGGCGATGATGCGGGTGCTCCGTTCGGCGGCTCGAGCGCGGGCGGCGAAAACAACGATGCGGGCGCGCCATCCGGCGGTTCGAGCGCGGCCGGCTCCGGTGGCGTCGCGGCAGCCGCGGGAAGCGGTGGGAAGGCGTCCGGGCCCCCGCCGGACAATCGTCCTCCGCGGCCCGCGTGGGATCCGCCGATCCCCATCGGGGAGCCCGGATGGGAGGAGAGCACGAGCCCGCTGTGCGAGACGAATCAGGGCAGTCCGCAGGCGTTCGACGTTTGGGCGGACGACCGCGGCGTGTACACGTTCTTTCTCACGGGGTGCAATCCCTTGGGCCGCGACCCGTGTGAGGGTACCGAAGGAGCGGCGTTGCACCACAACGACGGCACGGGTTGGGAGTGGCTGCTCGACCCAGGGATACTCGCGCCTCGGCTTTCGGGACTGCCGGGAGGTCCGATCGTGATCAGCGGACAACCCGGAACGCAACCCGGCCTACAACCAGGAGAGGCCCACGGCCCGGCCGGCATTTACTTTCTCGAAGAGGACGGCTCGCTGACGCTCAGCCATCCGCTCGAGCACGACGGCTCGGCGGAGGTGTTCGGCGTCGCCTCCGATCGAGCCTATGCGCTGGACGGCCCCGAGGTGCTCGAATACCGCGATGGCGTCTGGCACGAGCTCGAGACGGTGGAAGGGCAACCCTTGGCGCTGTGGGCAGACGAGTCGACCCTGGTGGTCGTGGGCCTCGATCAAATGGTGTTGATGCGCACGTCGCCGGACGAGCCGCTGCGACGGCTCGAGGACGTGCCTGCCGGCCACTACACGGCGGTTTGGGGATTCGGCCCTGACGACCTCTGGCTCGGCAACGGCGTGGAGCAGCTCATCCATTACGACGGAGCCACTTTCGAGATCTTCGACGTTGGCAACCCCGACTCGACCGACAAGAGAATCTCGGCGCTGTGGGGCGATGCGGGCGTGGTTTACTTCACGACGCCCAGCGCGTTCGGGCGCGCCGACCGTGACGGAGTCGAGGTGCTCTTCGCGCGCGAGCCGGATGCCGCACGGACGGACCCCTATTTCGGGGCCGTCTCGCTCTGGGGGCGCTCGGCGAACGAGGTGTTCCTCACCCTCTTCGATGGGCGCTTCACGAAGTACGCTTGCGGCGAATCGTTCATCGTCTGGTTCGACGGAGAAGAGTTCCACCAGTTCTGATCACGGCCATGATTCGCGGACACGGATTCATCGTCGCGGCACGCAGCGGTCGCGAGTGTCGCGGCGCGTTCCGGGATTGCACGCCTGGTGCTTCTGCGTCTCCCGGAGCTCTGCGACCACGCCGCGCCCGGCGCTTCGCGTCGCGGGTGACCACGCTCGCAGGGGCCTGCGGTTCGGCTGTCGTCGCGCTTCTTGCTGCCTGCGGGGGCCGAACGCTGCATGGGGACGGCGGTGCGGGAGGTCAAGCGGAGGGGGGCGCCGGCGGCCAATGGGTTGGTGGCGCGGGTGGCTCCGGAGGCAGGGCGTTGGGCGGCGCTTCGGGCGCGGGTGCCATCGGAGGCGCCGGTGCGGCGGGCAAACCCGTCAACGGTGAGGCTGGAAAGGGCGGCGTGGGCGGCTCCGGAACGGAGGGCGGGGCCGGTACAGGGGGCGCATCGAACGACGCTGGGGCTGCCGGGATGGGCGGCGTTGGCGGGACGAGCACGGCGTTCTTCTGTCCCGAACCCGTCGAAGGGGCGACCAGCTACGGCGCGCTGGACGTATGGAGCGACGCGGGCGGCGTCTTCGTGCGCGTCGGGGCGCGGCTCTATGCCGATCTCGGCGACGGCTGGTTCTTGTTCGACGAGGGAAGGAGCGATACCGGCGGGCTCACGGGTTACGAGGACGGACCGCTACTTCGCTACGGCTCCGTCGTGGGGTGTGGCATCGAGCGCATCGAGCGCGACGGGCGCGCCGCATGCGACGGTGCCGCCGAGGCCGTGCACGTGCACGTGGTGAGCTCCGAGCTCGCGTATGCCGTCTACGGAGAGCGCGTGCTCGTTCACAACGGCACCTACTGGAAGCAGCACGGCGAACCGCTCGGCGCACCGTTCGCCGTCGGCGTGCGCCAGGTCTGGGCCGACGAAACGACGCTGGCCGTCGCCGCGGAGGCGGGGGTCTACCTCGCCCAAGGCGCCGAGCAGCCCGTGCTCCAAACCGAGCTCGTTGCCGAAGACGGCACCCTGCCGGACTTCTCCGCCGTTTGGGGCCTTCCCGACGGCACCCTCTACGCCGGGAACCGCCGGGGGGAGATCTTCGCCTTCGAAGCGGGAACCTGGAGTCATCGGTATACGACGACGCCTGGAGACTGCGCCGCCATCCGTCGTCTCTGGGCGATGGGCGACCAACTGTTCATCGCCACTCGAAACGAGGTCTACTCCGCCCGTTCCGGCACTCTCGAGCCGATTCTCGACGTCCCGTGCGAAGAAGCCGCCCGCATCGGCTCCCTCTGGGGCAACGCGCCCGACGACGTCTTCATCCTCTACCAAACCGCGAGCCCCGACTCCGCCTGCGGCGGCCTCGCCCTCTCCCACTACGACGGACGACGATTGCGCCCGCGCTGACGCCACGCGCTCTCGGCACTCGCCATCGCCGTCGTCGCTCGCCGCTCGAGGCGAGAAAGAGCATTCGGGTGCTCACGCAAGAGGTGTAGCGATGCGAACGAAACTCGCGGAGACTTCGACGAGAAGCCCTTCGCTCCGAGTTTCTCGAACGCGCTGCTCCGAGCGCGCACGTCGAGCCGTGCATCCATTCGATCGCTCGGATGGGAGCCTCTCGACGAGGTTCGTGCACGCTTGTGGAGTGAGCCTCGACGTGGCTACGCTGCCGCGGATCCGTAGACGAGCACATGCACACCGTCGAGGTGCTCGCGCTCGAGGTGAGGCAGTACCGGGCCTCGGCCGCGCGCAGCGAAGCGAGCACGGCCGACCGCACCACGCCGTCCTTCGCGGGAGCACCAGTTCAGGCGAAGAGCTCCGGGCGAACCGCCGGAACCTCGCTCTCCCGGATCCACTAACGCAGGGGGCCGAAGACACAAACCTCTC